>JANPAD010000153.1:0-13333 GCA_031429735.1 Bdellovibrio sp.
TGCCAAACTGCGTTCATTTTATCGTACGTTTCCATCATGAGCTGGTGGCGTTGCTCGATACCGTATGAAGATGTTTCAATTGGGTTTAAGAAATGAATATGAATCGTGGATTTCCATTTGCGGCTGTTGAATAAAAATTCGCCTTTGGGCAAGACTTCGTAGGCTCCGTGAATGACGACCGGCACAATGGGCACGCCTGATGAGATCGCGAAAATAAATGGCCCTGATTTGAATGGTGATAGCTTTTCGGGATTATAAAAACGGCCGCCTTCCGGAGACAGTGCAAACTTGGCGCCTTTTGCAAATCGTTTTTTAGCTTCGTCGTAGACGCGGATGACTTCTTGTCGGTTGTCGCGGGCAATGGGCAAGGTGCCCGCAATTGTCATAGCCTGGGCAAAGATCGGAATTTTAAAAAGCTCAGCCTTGGCGCCGAACCTAAGGCCATTTACGGCATCAACTAAGGCAAAAATATCAAAAAAACTAGCGTGATTAAAAAGCAAAAGATAGCCGCCCTCAGGCAAGACTTCCTGATTATGAAGTTTTAATTCAACACCCGAAAACCAACAAACCCAAACACCCCAAAGTCGTATAATATAGTTCTCAATAGACCGGCGTCTGAAAATGTAATAGCTGATCACCACCAACATCCCCAAGAACAACACGAAAACCGGCATCAGCAAAGTTGCTATTAATGAGCGGATCCAAATTAATAGTCTCATTCCGGAAACAACCTTTTAACAGCGGCCTGAATCTGACGGTTTTTGTAGGATGAATGTTCAGACTCGCCGCTTTGAATTTGTTGATAAGCTGACTGATTCATAATCTGAACCTCAAAGGGAAAAAAGAAACTAAAGGGTTTCGATCCCGGGCCCGATTCAATTTTAATCAACTGACGGCTGATGAATTTAATATATTTAAAATCTTCCGACGAATAGGGATTATCTTTTCTAAAGAGTCCCAAAAATGCATTTTGGTTTGTTTTCAGCTTTTGCTCTAAAAGCCGGTCCATTTTTTCAGACGACATTTTGTGTTCATGCTTGTGCTTATTTTCAAGTTTTTGCACGACTTCCAAAAACTCTTTAACAGGGTACATATTATTTGAAGATTGATCCGGAATAATTTGCGGAAAGCTGACGAGGTTCTCGTCGATTAGAAAACGAATCACCTGGAAAGAATCAAAAATAGATTTCGTCACAAACCTAACACCGATTTTATCGAAGATCTTGACCGCTAGGGCGTCAGGTTTTGCCAGCAATTTGATAACTGTGCTGCTCGAAGTCTTATAGGGCTTTGTTTGAAAATCTAAAAGCTCGACATCCGGATGACCTTCTTTATAAAACGAACGTAAGAAAAGGCGGTCAATTTGTTTAATTGAGTTTTCGAAAGGGGTTAAAATTTGCTTTTGAATTTCTTCTGAAAATGAACCGAACAAATCCGTCTCAGCATGAACGAATACGTGCATACAGCGCAGAATCGCACAGGCCCATTTTTTCAGGTCTTTATCCTCGTCTTGTGATGCGAATATCAATAGCTTTCTTATGTCCAGCAGACTGCTTTTGCTTTTCAAAACAGCTGGCATGTCTTCAAGGCTGATGCGCAGTTTTTCACTCATCAGCACTAAAGCACGGCGGTGAAAATACCAAAGGCGTTCAAGATCTTCGGGACGGTTGACTTGATAGCCGTAACATTTAATGAAGGCCTCGGCCTCATCTAAACCATGTATGTTCAGCGTGCGGTTGTCCAGCGCAGAAGCACCGCCCGCAATAACGGATAATGATGAAGGGTCGAAAAAATAAAAAGAGGAATGGCTGCCCGGCATTCCTCTGATTGAATAAGCTTTAAGGGCTTTTTACAACATTTTTATTAGTTCAAGAAAGCGCAGCGCTCAATGTAGAACTGACCGAGTGTACCGTTCAATGCAGCGCCACCTGAAACGTTTGTCGAGTTCTGGAAAGCAACTGTGCCGCTCATTCTCTGAGCATCAATTTGACCGTTGAAACGGATTTCACCGTAGTTATCGTGCAAAATCAAAATGCCTGTGCCGGTTGATGTATTAAACTGTCCTGAAATTGTTGCGCCACGGCCCGCTTTCGGATCGAACTCTAGTTTGATTTCCTGTTCATTCGGGTTTGTATAGCGGTTGTTAAGCCAAACACTATCGTAAACCGAAATGGTCACTTTTGATTGATCGCTGATTACATTTCCCGCGCTGTCCAATTTAACTGTTCCGCTAAAACGAACTCCTGTTGGGTCTGCTTGTGCACCACTCACCATTCCGATTTCTTCAGGTCTGATATTAACCGACAACAGGGCTTTGACACGATTCGTGAAATCGAAAGATGTATTAGATGTGTCGAAGACTGTACCGTATTGGTTAGTTGAAGTTCCCAAGCATTGTGAACCGACTTCAACACCTGATATAGTCGCCGTAGTTGCTCTGACTGTATTTTTCTTTGGGTTACAACTGGCCATCAGAGCCAAAACGATTATTAATGTAAGCTTTTTCATACAAGCCTCCTATAAAGAGGTAAGGCAATCCAGATGCCAGCTTTATGTTTCAGTCTGAGTCAAAGCGGCCCGGCCTCCGATCATTTGGTTCGATACGGCTCATAAAAGCGCGCGCGGTTATGCAACTGTCAAAAAGATACACAACTCCGGGCGAAACAGAACTTCGCATTCGTTCGTCAACTCTACAGCCTCCTCAGGTTTTGACCGAAGAATGTGTATGAGCAACATGTGGGTATTATACGATCCGGCTAACAAATCACAATCTGACAAAATGACGACCGAAGAAATCCAATTCGCAATTCTGCGGCTAAAAACAAAGTACGTAAGCCAATATTTGATCTGGCGCGATGACTGGCTAAAATGGAAAAAGTTAAAAGACTTTCTTGAGTCAAATGAAAGCCCTTTCATGGGTATGTCCGCGCAGCTCGAAAAAGACCCACTCGGAACGGCAAGTTCCAAAGCTCACAATATCAAAATGTCGCCGGCCGGGCCCGAAACAATTCAAAAGATCAAGTCTTCGTTTTCCGAAGTTCACGTTCAAGAAATGACAATGCAAGATATTACGAAGGGCACCGCTCAGCAGTTTGATGGTGATGCCTTCGCAGAATTGACAGATTCAAAAGTGTACAACAATGCGGGCGAGGCCGCCCGCAACACAGCTCACCTGAATTTTAAAGGTCTCAACAAAGCCGCAGCTCCGGGCCAGCGCAGGCTCGAGGACCAATTTAAAATTGAATTGCTTTTGATTCATCCGAAAGGTCAGATGTTTAGAACGGTTGCTCAGGATATCTCGTTGACCGGAACATTCACTGATAAGGTTGTGCCATCAGATTTTCATAATGGTGTTTTCGATATTGTTATTATTAACAACATGATCAACGACGATGAATACAAGCGTCTCAATTTAAAGGCGACAACATTGCTGACTGACAGTCGAATATTTATCCAGTTCGATCAAATCTCGGATGTTCAGAAAAATTCGCTGAGAGCGTGCCTTGAATATTATGTTCGTATGCAGAAAAAAATTACTGAGCAGGCTTAGCGGCTGAAGCCGCACTTCGCTTCATCAGATACTCAGCTAATAAGGCCAATAAAACACCTGCGACAATAAAAACGTCGGCCACGTTAAAAACACCTGTTCGCAAAGGGCCCCAAACTTCCATGAGCATGAAATCAATCACGTGTCCGTCTTCATGAAAAACCCGGTCCCATAGATTGCCGAAGCCGCCGGCCAAAATAAAACTGTAAGCAAACAGATTTACCCGTAACTGCTCTTTTTTTATCAGATACCAGAGCATTCCACCTAGACCAAAGAAGACGATCAACGCGAATATAACGAAACGCACTTCACGCGACCAGCCTCCACCGAGACCCAGAAATGCACCGGGATTTTCGGCATAAACGAATTGAAACAGTCCCCCAAGATAAGATTCAGAAGTTTGTCCCATCAAATGATTTACGGCCCAAAACTTTGTTGCCTGATCGAAAGTAAAAATAAAAAATATGAGAAAGACGATGACGCTTACTCTATATGTTAGGCTCATTTCATTTTTCACGCTTCAACGAGCCCCAGTGCATTACTTTCGGAATCCCAAAAAGTCACAATCGGATGAGAATATCTTTTAAACATAGAAAGACTTATTCTGAGCCGCACGTTCAACCAACTTAGAAGAAGGTTTCAAGCGATTCGCTTTGCGCTCTCCGGAGTACTTCTCGAGCTGAGTTTTAATATAGTTGGCACCGACTTTGTCGGCATACTTAAGCAAACCACCACGGAACGGCGGAAAGCCTGTGCCCATAATCATCGCTAAATCCACTTCATGCGGAGATTCAACGATTTGATCGGCATCAAGTGCCAAAGCACACTCGTTCACCATCGCGAACACGCCGCGCTCAAGACACTCTTGAATGCTCAGCGGATTGGTCGGGGCTTGGAGACCTAATTCAGCATAGATGCCTTGATCTACTTCGGTTTTCTTGCCGGTGCTGTCATATTTGTAGAAACCTAGTGAAGTTTTTTGACCCAAGCGAGATTTGTTTTTTTCCATCTTCTGCATCAGTTCCGGAATTTCAACACGCTCTGGAAAAGCCTTTTTGAAAATGTTCAAAACTTTTACGCAAACGTCTAATCCTACGCTGTCCATTAATTCAAACGGACCCATCGGCATACCGAACTCATAAACGAAAGCTTTATCGACTTTTTCAACACTCATGCCTTCATTCAACAAGAATGCGGCTTCAGCCATATAGGGCAACAATAAACGATTCACCAAAAAGCCCGCGCCATCTTTTACGACGACCGGCATTTTTCCCATTTTTTTAGCCAGTTCAAAAACGGTCGCAATTGTTTCATCCGAAGACTTCTCACCACGAATAACTTCAACCAAAGGCATTTTATGAACCGGACTGAAGAAATGCATTCCGGCAAAATATTCAGGGCGTGGATGACCCTTCGACATTTCGGTTACGCTAAGCGAAGACGTGTTGGTCACGATGATTGCGTCTTCACGCATTTGCGCCGCCGTCTGACCGATGACTTTTTGCTTGATACCCATATCTTCAACAATGGCTTCAACGGTCACATCTATATTTTTGAAGCCTGAAAAATCAATTGTCGTCGAAACTAAAGACATTTTTTGAGTAAATTGATAGCTATCAATCACTTTCTTTTTCGCGAGCTTCGCCCATAGATCACGCGCATGTTTCAAAGCTTTAGCATTGGCTTCCAAAGAAATATCTTTAACACGCACATCAATGCCTTTATCGGCTGCGACATAGGCGATACCGCCACCCATCGTTCCGGCACCCAGTACACCCAAGTGCTTAACCGGTTTACCTTTAACACCCGAGCTGACACCCGTTTGTTTCTTAACCATTTCAGTTAGGTAGAAAACATGAATCAGGTTCTTTGAAACATCAGACAACGCTAAATCAATAAATAATTCGCGCTCAATTTCGAGTGCCGCCGTACGGTCTGTATAACCATAAGTGCGCTTCACCACTTCAAGAGCCGCGATCGGTGCCGGATAGTGGCCCTTTGTCAGTTTAAGAACGCCCTCTTTGGCTTTACTAAAAACCACGCCCTTTAAAGCGCCTTCTAAAAGTTTGTTCACGAAACCTTTAGCTTGAAAAACTTTACGACGTTTCTTGCCGCCGTCCGCGATAATTTTTTTAATCTGAGTATCAGCAAAACCTTCAATTAAATTCGGGTGAACTACATAATCAACCAAACCAACTTTAAGTGCTTTTTTTGCATTTAATAATTTGCCCGCTAGAATAACATCCAAAGAGGCCTGTAGACCGATGGTGCGCGGTAAACGAATGCTGCCACCGAAGCCCGGCAGAATGCCCAATTGCGTCTCAGGCAAACCGATACGCGTCGAAGAGTCTTCGGTCGCAATACGGTAGTCACATGATAAAATCAGCTCGCAACCTCCACCGGCGCAAGCTCCGTTGACCAAGGCCATCGTCGGCATCGGCAAGTCTTCAATCAGATTAAAAATGTCCTGACCTTGGCGAACAGCATTTTCAACCTGCTCACGAGTAACAAGGTTTTTAATTTCTTCGATGTCCGCACCGGCAATGAAAATTTTAGGTTTGGCAGATTTAAATACCACCATCTTGTAAGATGAAGTTTTCAGTTTTTCGATGTGGGCCTTAAGTTCGCCCATAACCGGAGTTGAAAGTTTATTTACTTTTTCGCCCGGCAAATCAAAAGTCAGAATCGCGATTTCAGCGCCTTCAATATTTTTTGTTGTTAAATTAATTGCTGACATAACACTACCCTTCGTTCTCAATAATTAACGATCCACCTTGGCCGCCGCCGATACACAATGTCGCCAAACCGAATTCAGTATTGCGGCGACGCATTTCTTTCATCAAAGTCAGAACAAGACGCGTTCCGGTTGCGCCGACCGGATGCCCTAAAGCAATTGCCCCGCCGTTCACGTTCAGAATATCCGTGCGGAGTTCGCCGATTTTACCTGGTAAACCGATTTTTTTGCCGAACTCGTCTGAATCGAAAGCTTTTTGGTTCGCCATCACTTGCGCCGCGAAGGCTTCATTTAATTCAACCAAGCCGATATCATTCATAGAAAGACCGGCGCGCTTCAAGGCGATCGGTGTTGAGTAAGCCGGGCCCATACCCATGCGTTCAGGCTCAAGACCGGTAAAGGCATAACCACGGATACGAACAAGAGGTTTGTATCCTAACGCTTCGGCTTTTTCGCGCGTCATCATCAACACCATCGCGGCGCCATCGGTAATAGGGCAGGAATTGCCGGCTGTGATTGAACCGGTCGTTTTATCAAAGAACGGCTTCAATTTAGCCAAGGCTTCCATTGTTTGTCCGTCACGCGGGCCGACATCTTCAGTCACGACTTCTTTGTAATCAGGTTCAAGATAAAGCGGCGTCAACTCTTCAGCCAATTTTGCTTTTGCTGCAATAGCTTTTTGATGAGATTTTAAAGCGTACTCATCCTGCTCACGGCGGCTGATCCCGAATTCTTTTGCAATCACTTCAGCGGTCATACCCATGTTCATGCCGACGAAAGGATCGGTCAGACCATCCACGAGCGCAATGATCGGTTTGTATTTGGTTTTAACCATCGGAGGTGTGGTGGCCATTTCTTTAATCTGTTTCAAATCAGCCATCAGCCAATCCCATAAAGCTGCTACCCGCGCACCACCGGTTTTTGCTGCGCCCAAGCGCTCAATGATTGACGAAATCGATGGCGGCATAATCAAAGGCATTTGCGACATATTTTCTGTGCCGCCCGCTACGATCATATCCATCGTGCCGGCCTTAATTCTTTCGTAACCTGTGGTGATACTTTCCATCGCTGAAGCGCAGTTGCGATGTACTGTGACCGCTGAAGTCTGAAGCGGAAAACCCGAATTCAAAGCCACCACGCGCGAAATATTAACTGCATCAGATGGCGAACCGGTATTACCCAAGATCACTTCATCAACCAGCTTCACGTTTAAATTTGTTCGGGCAATCAGCTCTTTTAAAGCAACTTGTCCTAACTTTGCAGCATGCACCGTTTTCAGTTTCGTGCCGGCTTTTGCAAATGGAGTGCGCACCCCTTCGACAATCACGACATCGCGTGGATTTTTCGCTAATGAACTCATAAAGTCTCCTCATAAAAAATGATTCGGATAGAACTGACTTAAAGAACTTATTTAACCTCGAAAAACCTTCGCTGGCAATTGACGCTCATTAGCATGCTGGACTGACTAAATGACGATTCAAATTGTGCTTTTTTAAACTCAGCCATAGACTAATTACTCTATATAAACGAGGTTCAGCTTGATTAAAATTACAGACAAAACTCCTGTTGATCGCGTGCTCAGTGAGGCCGCGAATCTTGAAAGGGAAGCTCTTGAATTTCATATGAAGGGCAAACCGGGTAAAATCGAGGTCGTCTCGACTAAAGATTGCAACACCGAGAAGGCTCTTTCACTTGCTTACTCTCCTGGCGTCGCAGCGCCCTGCAAAGCGATCGCAAAAAATCCTGAAAAAGTTTACGACTACACCAGCAAAGGAAATCTTGTCGCCGTTATCTCGGACGGAACTGCAGTCCTAGGTCTTGGTAATATAGGCCCACTTGCCTCAAAACCGGTCATGGAAGGTAAAGGCATTCTTTTCAAAACCTTCGCCGGTATCGACGTTTTCGATATCGAGGTTAAATCTTCTTCGGCGCAAGAGTTTATCAACGCAGTCAGAACCCTTGAGCCCACTTTCGGCGGAATCAATCTTGAAGATATTAAAGCGCCGGAGTGTTTTGAAATTGAAGAAACTCTCAAAAGAGAAATGAACATTCCGGTATTTCATGACGACCAACACGGCACGGCCATCGTCAGCGGCGCCGCACTTTTGAATGCGTGCCACATCATCGGAAAAAAACTTTCTGAAATTAAACTTGTCGTTAACGGCGCAGGCGCCTCGGCTATTGCCTGTACTAAAATTTTTGTACACCTCGGCGTCCGACGCGAAAACGTTCTGATGTGCGATTCTTCCGGCGTTATTTACAAAGGCCGCACAAGCGGCATGAATAAATACAAAGAAGAATTCGCTAACTCAACTGAAAAGCGCACGCTAACTGAAGCCCTGAACGGCGCCGATGTTTTCGTCGGTTTATCAGTGGCAGGCGCTGTCACGGGCGAGATGCTCAAGATGATGGCCAAAGATCCGATCATCTTTGCCATGGCCAATCCTGATCCTGAAATTACTCCGGCACAAGCTCGCGCCGCCCGTCCGGATGCGATTATCGCCACGGGTCGATCAGATTATCCTAATCAAGTAAATAACGTTCTCGGCTTTCCATCAATTTTCCGTGGCGCCCTTGATACACGAGCAACGGCTATCAACGAAGAAATGAAGCTGGCTGCAGTTCACGCCCTAGCGCAACTCGCACGTGAAGAGGTTCCTGAAAATGTTTCGACGTCTTATGGGGGACAAAAATTTAAATTCGGTCGCGATTATTTAATTCCCAAACCATTCGACACACGCGTGCTTTTACGTGTAGCACCCGCCGTAGCCAAAGCCGCAATTGATTCTAAAGTTGCCACCAAACCGATTACTGACTGGGAAGCCTACCGCGATCGTCTCGAATCCATTCAAGGGGCCCAAAAGGTCTTCATCCGTTCGGCCATTCACCGCGTGCACGCCAACGCGGAACGTTTAGGGAGCTTGCCACGCATTGTGTTTCCGGAAGGCACCAGTTCTAAAATTTTGAAAGCGATTCGCACTTGTATTGAAGAAAAAATTTGCAGACCGATCGTTTTGGGCTCCCCCGAACGCGTTCGCGAAAAAGCGCGCAGCCACGATATTGATATCGATGATGTCGATATTTTTGACCCCACTTCACATCCCAAGTTTGACGTCTACACAGAAGAGCTTTTCAAACGCCGCCAACGAAAAGGCGTCAACATTAAAGAAGCTGAACGCCTCATGGCGGACGTCAATTATTTTGCAGCCATGATGATCGACCAAGGTGACGCCGAAGGCATGATCAATGGTGCGACAACAAATTACGCAGAAGCTGTTAAACCAATTCTTCATACCGTAGGATTAGCAACAGATTCAGTCGCCGCAGGACTTAATATCATCTTAGCTGAAAATAAACTTTTATTTTTGTCAGATACCACCATCAACCTCAACCCGTCCGCTGAACAACTGGCCAGCATTGCTGTTCAAGTTGCTCAGGTCGCCGAATACTTCGGACAAAAACCACGTATTGCCATGCTCAGTTACTCGAACTTTAGCGGGGCTGACGGCACGCCAGCCAAAATGAAAAAAGCCGCAGAGTTAGCTAAAAAAATGCGTCCCGATCTGGACATCGATGGCGACATGCAAGCCGACACCGCCGTAAATTCCGAAATTCAGCAACGTATCTTTCCTTTTTCGGGTCTCAATGGCGAAGCCAACATCCTCATTTTCCCAAATTTAGAAAGCGCGAATATTTCCTATAAGCTTTTACAACAGATCGGCAAAGTGGAGGTTCTGGGACCTTTCCTTTTAGGCGCCCGCAGAGCGGCCAACGTCCTGCAAAGAACAACAACCGTCGAAACCATTTTCAGTTCGGTTGTTTTAACCGCGCTTGAATCACAATTTATCGCCGATCGGAGAAACAAGACCCTTGAGCCAAGTCCGAATTAACGAAAAAGATAAAGTTATCGTGGTGGGCGTCGGACTTAAATCTGAACCCATCATGGAAATCAAAGAAAACTTGAGCGAGCTTGAAGAGCTCGTTACGGCAGCCGGCGGCGAAGTCATCGGCGCCACTGTGCAAGTTTTACCGCAGTGGAATCCAAGTACTTTAATCGGTTCGGGCAAAGTTCAGGAAATCAAAGAGATGGTCATCGAAAGCCGGGCTCAACTGGTCATAGTCGACCATCAGCTCTCCGGTATTCAATCCCGCAATTTACAGGAACAAATCGGTTGTAAAATTTTAGACCGTTCGCAACTCATCCTTGATATTTTCGCACAACGGGCGCGCACCTACGAAGGAAAGCTTCAGGTCGAACTCGCACAGCTGTTAGATCAAATGCCGCGCATGATCGGCGCATGGAATGATTCTCTGTCACGTCTCGGTGGCGGCATCGGCACTCGCGGCCCGGGCGAATCCGCTCTCGAAAATGACCGCCGACGTGCGAAAGATAAAATCGCGCTCATTAAGAAAAAACTCGAAGAGGTTTCACAGCACCGCGCTCAACACAGACAATCACGTCGTCGTCATGAAATCCCCAGCTTTGCTCTGATCGGTTATACGAATTCAGGCAAAAGTTCACTTTTAAACCGACTGACCGGCGCGCAAGTCTTGGCCAAGAACATGGTTTTCGCCACACTTGACCCCACAACACGTAAAGTTTTTTTAAATGAAGGCCCACCGGCCGTGGTTACAGATACGGTCGGATTCATTCGCAAACTTCCACCGCAATTGATTGAGGCCTTTAAAGCTACCCTTGAAGAGTCGGCCGAAGCCGATATTCTCCTTCACGTTGTTGATCTGAACTCAGCAAATATGGAACGCCAGATTGAAGTCGTTGAAGGCCTGATCAAAGAGTTTAAGTGGGAAGAGAAAAAAATTATTCACATTTTTAATAAGGTCGATGTCGCACCGGTTGACCGTCAATTTCGTGTGAAGCACTTCCCGCGCGTTTTTGTCAGCGCTTTGACCGGCCAAGGCTTTGAACAGCTTAAAAAAATTATGGCCGACGCCATCAACGAAATGCAGTCAAAAGTGGAGTTGTATTTTGACCGCCTCAACGAACACCGTCTTTACGACCTGGGCCGTGAAGCCCAAATTATCCGTAAAGAAGCCGCCACGGAAGGCACCATTTGCATCGCCATGATGACGCCGACACTCATGAATAAGTGGAAAGATTTCCTGGTTAAATAGTCCACATGACGTAATTTTTGTATTTTTTATCATCTCCAAAAGAGATGGTTTTTATGAAAAACATCTGCTTTGAATATAGATAGTTCTGATTTAAAACCGTTTCAACAACAGAAACGGAAAACCTTATGAAAAGAATTATCTTCATTCTCGCATCCCTAGCCACTCTGAACAGCTTCGCCTCTTCAGAAATCAAAACCTTCTGCGGTTGGGTCGACAATCCAACTCCGGCCAACGTTTGGATGGAAGATAAATTCGGTTCGATCACAGTCAGCATTCAAGGTGGCCACCAATCTGACGGCGATCTATTTGTTTCAAGTACTTATTTCACAAACGGGAACTACGGCAGTGGCTGCGGTTGTATGAAAGCGGTGGTTACAACCGACGCTCAGGGCGAAAGAATCGCAACCAAAATCGTTGCATCGCGCGACTTACCGCTCTCTCGCTGCGCTCAAGACAAAGCACTTAAAAGCACCTACCGCCCAGCCAAACTCATTCACTCAACCGGCAAAGCTTATACAGAATGTCTTTCGTCTGACGAATTGGAAGCGTACATTGAACGTCCCTTCGAGGGCAGCCGCATTTGCATCAATGAACAGAATGAGTATTACTTTTTAGCCGAATAAGGCTTCATTCACAGTCGAGACCAATAGCCCTTTTCGTCCGCAATCTGAAACATTGACGTTTCATTCTGAAACGTCAGAAATTTCAAAATGATTTTCGATAGTTACAATGGCCATTTCAGGCTCTCGAATTGCATGTTGATACGTATGCAGGGAGTCTCTATGAAAAGCCAAATTTTCACAGCTCTATTCACTTTTTTAACTTTTTCCGGTCATGCCTTCGCGGCCCACTGTGATTTAATCCTTCTGCAACGAGGTGTCGATGCTCAGGCGCAACCTCAACTCGAACGCATTGAAAGAAAGCTTTCAAAAGCAAATATCAATGCCAATCTATTTTCTTATCACAATTTCGAAGTCGAAGTTTCAAAAGTTAAGATCCCTGCCGATACCGACCGTGCCTGCTTCGAACTCGCCGTTGCGAAGGCTGGCGAAATGGAAGACAGCACCGTTCACATCGAAGTGACCGAATTAAGCGCTCTGGGTATTGAAGACCGCTTTATCGATGCATCCTCTCACCCTGTTGTTCGCTGGAGATTTGTAGATGGCTGGGAGCTATTCAACCCAAGAGGCACCGTTTCTAAAAACGCTCTAACCTGCGACCGTACATCCGAAACTTCTTTCCAGGGTGAACGTGTCTACGCGGAAAACTGCCAAAACATGTAGTTGGTTTGTGAGTACTATTTAAGTTTCGTCGCGAGATCTGCTTCGTCTTTTGCGCGGTTTTGTAAACGCTGCTCTCGACGTTGTTTCGCTTTTTCATAACGACGCTTTTCAGTGTCATTCGAAAGCTCAAGTCCCGGCACAGGGCACGGTTTACCATAAGAATCTAAAGCCACAAATGTCATATAGGCCGAAGCCGTATGAAAGTGTTCAGAAGTAACCGGGTTTTCAGCATCAACGCGAACACCGATTTCCATCGAAGTGCGTGATGTAAAATTGACAGAGGCCTTCAAATTAACAACCCACCCTTTTTTAATCGGG
Organism: Bdellovibrio sp.; assembly: GCA_031429735.1. Classification (GTDB taxonomy): domain Bacteria; phylum Bdellovibrionota; class Bdellovibrionia; order Bdellovibrionales; family Bdellovibrionaceae; genus Pseudobdellovibrio. The sequence goes on from JANPAD010000153.1 coordinate 13,016, forward strand.
GCGATAAAATTAAGTTGATCGATACTGGCTGTAACGACGGCTTTATTAGAATGTCTTTGGGCACAAATGGCGGCTGCGATATCGATCCAGGACATAACCACTCCACCGAAGATGGTGTCGAGCGCATTAATGTGTGTGGGTAAAACAAGTTCGGTCATCACAACCTGAGAAGCGCTAACTAGCTTTTTCTCGATGTTGTGATGACCCATAATCAATAACCTAATTTTCTAAGATAAACTAAACGCCGATATCAGAGTTACCGCGGCCGAAGTTGCCAACGCCTGGTAAAGTGATTGTCGTATTACCAGCAGGCATTGT
>JANPAD010000154.1:0-6024 GCA_031429735.1 Bdellovibrio sp.
GTTTGTAAAAACTGTGAATTTTACGACCCGAAAGCTTACAACGAATGCCGCGAATCAAGCGCTGACGTCGTAAGAGAAAAAGACCGGGCTAATTATTGTGAATATTTTTCGCCGCGCCTGACGGGAAGTTCAGCTGACGACGAAAAAGCAAAGTTGAAGGCAGCGGCCGACGCTTTGTTTGGAGCTAAAAAGTAAGAGTTAAAAGGAGTATTAGAAATGGCATCAGCAAACGCAACAGAGACTTTCAATTGCAGCGTCGAAGAATTTTTTAAAATCGTCAGCGATTATGAAAAGTATCCTGAATTTTTACCGGAAGTGAAATCGGTTAAAATTTATAAAACTTCAGGCGACACCAAAGAAATGGAATACCACGTTTCACTCATCAAAACATTTAAGTACAAATTAAAAGTCATTGATAAAAAACCTGACGCAGTGGCCTTCGAATTTATTGGCGGGGACGTCTTTAAGACCATGAAAGGTTCATGGAAGCTATCAGACAACAAAGGCAAATGTGCCGTCGAGTACAGGGTTGAGGCTACATTCGGTATGCTGGTTCCGGAATCAATGGCGAAGCCTCTTGTGAGTGCTAACTTACCTTTGATGATGGCTAATTTTAAAAAACGGGTTAAAGTAGTTTATGGCAAATAATAAAGACGACAAATCAGACGGCGAAAAGTCATCAACGACCGAAAAGTTGGGCGATGCTCTTAAAAAGATTATCTCATCGGGTTCGCCAACTGAAATTTCAAAGGAGATTTTAAGCACGGTGGTCGGACAAGCTTTGAAAGCTAAAGACGACATCACTTTGAAAGTGACAAATGAAATGATTTCTCTGGTTCGCAAAATTGACTTCGTTAAAGAGTTCGAAAAATTTGCTGAGAATCACAAATTTAAGGTCACGGCTGAAATCGAAATACTGAAAAAGGACAAGGACACATCGTCTAAACCGTCGGCCTAAATATGCAAAAAAAGTGGAATGGTTTCGAGCATCAGATCTGGAAAAACCTAGCTGATCAGGGTCTTGAAAAGCACGACAATTTTATGTTGTCTGTCTCAGGCGGACTTGACTCGATGGTTTTACTCAAGGTCATGCAAGCTTTAAAGCCGCAGGCGCATATTAAAGTTTTTCATTATCATCATGGGCCTTCTCAATTCGCAGACTTGGCCGATTTTCGCAGCCAGTGCCGAACCCTAATTCAGTCTGAGATTTCGAACTCAGGTTTTTCAAATTCACGGTTTCTAACTGCTGAAGGTGAGATTGAACTGCTGAGTGAAGAGAAGGCGCGCGATGCGCGGTGGACCGCGCTTAATTCTTTTACGGAGCCGCAGGATATTGTGGTGACGGCTCATCACTTGGATGACCGGCTTGAAACAGTGCTTTTAAAATTGATACGGGGAACGTCGCATGAGGGCATTTCGGGCTTCCAGATGTGGAACCGGAAAGTTCTAAGACCGTTTCTGAACGTATCAAAAGCCGAGCTGAAGACCTATGCCGAAGAAAAAGCAGTTCGATGGTGTGAAGACCCAACCAATCAAGAATCTGATTATTTACGCAACTGGCTTCGCAATGAGTGGCTGCCTGATTTAGAAAGAAAAGTCACCGGCGGCCGTGACAATTTGGGTCGTTCACTTTTGAGAATAGCTGATACTTTAAAGGAAAGCTCGACCTTCGAACAGTCTTTTGAGCTGAATAGCCAAGGATGCAAGGTTTCGCGCTCTTGGTACTCATTTCTCTCTAAAAATGAGCAACTTCGTGCTTTGGCGTTGCTTCTTAGGAAACAAGAAATTCGTGAATTCACGGCGGGTCAGCTTGAAGAAATCAGAAAAAGACTCGACAAAAATCAAAAAGATCTCACATTTGAAATGCTAGAAAGAAAATGGGTTATTAACGCAACGCACATTGTGCTAGAATAATCCGGAATGACCTATGAAAGGGTTTTATGAAAGCCAATCAAAAAACGTTCGCATTGTGGTTTGCGCTGATAGTTTTAACTGTGTTTATGTTCCGCGCTTGGGATATTAAACATCAAAAAGCGATTCAAGATTTTACGTACTCAAAGCTTTTGCGTTCCGCTGAGTTGAAAGAGTTAGTCGAAGACAAAGTTGTCTTCGTTCAAGACCGTGGTGAAATCCGCGGTGAAATGAAACCTGAGTTTGAAAAAAAATACGGCGGTGTTCAGTTCCAGATCCCGGGCAATGTCGGCGACAAAGGTTTTGAAGAGCTGCAAAAATTCGGGATCACGCCTAATTATGAATCGGGTCAATCGGATGGTTTGCTCTCATCGCTGCTGATCAACTGGCTTCCACTTTTGCTGATTTTCGGTATGTTCATCTTTATCATGCGCCAAATACAAGCCGGCGGCGGCAAAGCCATGTCGTTCGGCAAATCGCGAGCGCGTTTAGTTGAAAATAAAAATCGTGTCACTTTCAAAGATGTGGCCGGCGTTGATGAAGCTAAAGATGATTTACAAGAAATTGTTCACTTTTTAAAGGATCCTAAAAAATTCACGAAACTCGGTGGACGTATTCCGAAGGGTGTTTTGCTTGTTGGGCCTCCGGGAACCGGTAAAACATTATTGGCACGCGCTGTGGCCGGTGAAGCCGGCGTTCCTTTCTTTACAATTTCAGGTTCTGATTTCGTTGAAATGTTCGTAGGCGTGGGCGCAAGCCGCGTTCGTGATTTGTTTGAGCAAGGTAAAAAAAGTGCTCCTTGTATTATCTTTATCGATGAGATCGATGCGGTCGGACGTCATCGCGGTTCGGGCATGGGCGGCGGACACGATGAACGTGAACAAACTTTGAATCAATTGTTAGTCGAAATGGACGGCTTCGAATCGACTGAAGGCGTTATTTTAATTGCCGCAACAAATAGACCTGACGTTCTTGATCCTGCACTTCTTCGCCCAGGTCGTTTCGATCGACGCGTTGTTGTGGGTAAGCCTGACCTTAAGGGGCGCGAACAAATCATCGGTGTTCATACTAAAAAAACTCCAATGGGGCCGGACGTTGACGTCACTAAAATTGCACGTGGTACTCCGGGCTTTTCGGGCGCTGACTTAGGTAACCTTGTGAACGAAGCGGCCTTAGTCGCGGCTCGTAATGATAAAAAATATCTTGAAATGGAAGACTTTGAAAAAGCAAAAGACAAAGTCATCATGGGCAGTGAACGTAAATCAATGGTCATCAGCGATGAAGACAAAAAGAATACGGCTTACCATGAAGCCGGTCATACGCTGGTCGGCAAGCTATTGCCGGGCCTGGATCCGATCCACAAAGTTACGATTATTCCCCGCGGGATGGCTTTGGGTTTAACACAAACATTGCCCGAAAAAGATTCGCTGAGTTTCTCAAAAACGCAGGCTGAAAACTGGATTGCATTTGCGTTCGGTGGCCGTGCTGCTGAAGAAATTATTTTTACCGACTACACCACAGGTGCTTCAAACGATATCGAACGTGCGACAAGCATGGCGCGCAAAATGGTTTGCGAATGGGGTATGAGTCCCCTAGGACCTTTAGCTTACGAAAAAGGTGATAGTCCGGTTTTCATGGGTATGGGGTACGGACAAAAAAGCCGCGACTATTCTGAAGCCAAAGCTCAAGAAATTGATGCCGAGATTTCAAAAATCATTAACACAGGGTACGCAACGGCAGTTAAGCTTTTAACCGAAAACCGTGGTGCGCTTGAGCGTTTAACTGAGGCGCTGCTGGAGTTTGAAACGATTGACGCCGTTGAAGTTGAAATGTTGGTTAAAGGTGCTGCGGTTTCTGAAATTCAAAAAGTCCGCAGCAATAAAAAAGAAGTTTCTCAAGCGGCTATGAACGCGGCAACGGCTCCGGATGCAGATTCCGAAGTCGCAGGAAATAGAAAACCGGCATCGGCTACATGAACGTAGCCGGTCCTTTTTTCGAAAATATATATTTTCTAATTTCTCATTTGCGTTGGCAAGATGCGGTTGATATTGCTTTAGTTTGGGTGATCATTTACCGCGTTTTAATTTTAATCAAACGCACCGGCACAATTCAAATGTTATCGGGTCTTGGTATTCTGGCCATTTCTTATATTCTCAGCCAGTGGTTCGAACTCAGCACATTAAGTCTTTTACTCGAAAAATTCTTTCAAAATCTTTTCGTGATTGTTGTTGTACTTTTTCAAGGCGAGATCCGCCGCGCTTTGGCTCATATCGGAAGTCATCCGCTTTTCAGCGGTGTTTCCTCAGCAATGGAAACACATATCGTTGAAGAGTTGGCCCGAGCTGTGGGTACGATGGCCCAAAAAGGTTATGGGGCATTGATCGTCATTGAACGTGACATTTTGGTCGATTATCACATCGAATACGGAACAGAACTTGAATCGCGCATTTCAGCGCAGGTTATTGAATCTATTTTTCATCCCCAAGCCCCGATGCATGACGGCGCCGTTCTTATTCGCGGTAGTAAAATTATTTCGGCGGGTTGCTTTTTGCCTCTTAGTAAAAATCCGGCCATTGATAAAAACTTAGGAACGCGTCACCGCGCCGCAATCGGTTTAACCGAAGAGACGGATGCTCTGGTTATTGTTGTTTCGGAAGAAACTAAATCGATCAGTCTTGTCAGCGGCGGACACATGAGCCCTAGCGTGGAGTTGTCAGATTTGCGCCAAGCTCTTTACGAAGCCTACGGATTTAAATACAAGTCATTCAGCGAGGCACAAAGCTCATGATTCATCCCCAACATCGCGACAAAATGAGCCGTCTTAAAGAAAGTGTGTCGGACAATTTTTCATTTAAAATTGTCGCACTTTTTATCTCATTGATTTTATGGCTTTCCGTCGTGAATAAGCGTGATTTCGTTACCACCAAAGAGTTCGATATCGATATTTTAACCGCTGAAAGCCTGGTTGTGATGGCGCAAACGAGCGACAAATTACGAGTTCGAGTTTCAGGCCCGCAACCGCTTTTGAAAAAGTTTAATGAGGCTCCGCAGATTGTAGCCTTCGACATGATTGATAAGCCGCCGGGCTTTTACGATATTGATGTCTCGGCTTCAAAAATTGATGTACCTAAAGGTTTAAAAGTGTTGGGCTTTAGGCCTAACACTTTACGAGTAGAAATTATAGAAAAACAAAAGAAGTAGCAGGGACGAAAGCCATGAGTTCAACCACTAAGTTATTCGGCACAGACGGTATCCGCGGTACAGCTAATATTTTTCCGATGACACCTGAAGTGGTGGTTCGTATTGGTCAGGCAATCGGCTACCTTATACGAAAAAAAGTTATATCTTCACCCTCGCAAGCCAATCGTGTCGTCATCGGTAAAGACACACGTCTTTCGGGTTATATGATCGAGCAAGCGCTATCAAGCGGACTTAACTCAATGGGCGTGTACGTTCAATTGGTCGGTCCATTACCGACTCCTGGAATCGGTTATTTGACTCGTACGATGCGAGCTGCGGCCGGCATTGTTATTTCAGCTTCACACAATGCCTATCAAGATAACGGTATTAAAATTTTCGGTCCTGATGGCTTTAAGCTGGATGATAAACTTGAATCACAAATTGAAGCGCTGGTGGCCGGTGATGAGCTCTCTAAAATGCTGGTGGCTTCTAAAGAAATCGGCCGCACCCGACGCATCGATGATGCTCAGGGACGCTATATCGTTTCAGCTAAAAGTGCGTTTCCTCTTGAATACACGCTCGACGGTGTTCGTATCGTTTTGGATACCGCGCACGGCGCTTCTTACAAAGTGGCTCCGGCTATTTTTGAAGAGTTGGGCGCTGAAGTGATTCAGGTCGGTAATCAACCGAACGGTTTGAATATCAATGACAAAGTAGGGGCATTGCACCCCAGCCTCATCTCACAAGCTGTGGTTCAATACCGCGCCGATGTCGGCATCGGTCTTGATGGCGACGCGGACCGAGTCGTTTTAAAAGACGAAAGAGGTAAAAATTTTAATTGCGATAAACTTTTTGCGATTTGTTCGGTTAAATTAAAAGGCAAATTAATTATGAAAAAAAAAACATTATTTGTAACGAAAAAGAGCAAAATTT
>JANPAD010000155.1:0-1882 GCA_031429735.1 Bdellovibrio sp.
GTGAGCTTCATCATTTTATGTTGTATGCCCCTTATTTGCCTACAATTAAAGACTATTTGCCAGTCGCTGACAACTGTTCTTCGCATATATTTGCTCTTTAAATGGCTTCGCTTAAATCTCATCTTAAGTTGTTTATTAGCCTCTCAATGTTTTGCTTTTGATTGGCCTTTCAGCACTGAAGAGTTTCAAAAAAAATTATCAAGCCAGGATTTAACTCCCTCAACCCGCTATTACGCGCGCGGCCCAACATTTTTAACTGACCAAAAGTGGTCTGAAGATGCTTTTCAGAGACAATTACAAGCCCAAAGCTACCGCATAAGACAATCTGATCAAATATTACTGCCAGGTGATGCTAAAAAATTAACTCTCGAAAGCTGTCGCGAAGCGACCCATAACACTGAGTTAACTGATGTCAGCGTTTGTTGGACTTGGCAAAATCATCAAAATGAAATTTATTTGGTGGCCATTAATCCACAATCAATTGTGCATTCAACCTGGGCCGGAGAACCGCTGAAACCCTACTGGAAGGCTTCACTTGACCCCATTTTGGTGGCGCAGTATCGCGGTCAACAGCCTGTTATGCAAAACGAACTTAAAATTAGTGACTTTCCTGTGCATTGTCTCAATGCAACTATGGCTATCGAAGACAGCGATTTTTTAGAACATTCAGGCGTCAGCTATATGGGCCTAACTCGCTCATTATTTAAAAATGTTATACAAATGCGTTACGCACAAGGCGGCAGCACGATCACACAGCAAGTCGTTAAAAACTACTTTTTAACGCCTGAAAAGACCATCAAACGTAAGCTAAAAGAATTATACTTGGCCATTAAACTAGAATCCGAATGGAGCAAAGATCAAATTCTTGAAACCTATTTGAATATCATTTACATGGGGCAAACAGGAGCCTTTCAAGTTCATGGATTTGGCGCAGCAGCTCAGTATTATTTTAATAAACCAGTACAGAAATTAAACTTAGCTGAGTGCGCGCTTTCAGCTGCGATCATTAATAATGCGGTCATCAATAATCCGTGGAAAAATTCAAATAAAGCCATGCAGCGGAGACACTTAGTATTAACTAAAATGAAAGAACTTAAACTCATTAACGAATTAGAATTTGATATTGCAGACAAAGAGCCCTTACCTCTCCAGAAAGCCCTAAAAGCTTCAGAAACGGCACCTTACTTTTTTGAAGCGGTCAGACAACAACTCACTGATTTGAAATTGATGAATTCAGCTACTTCGATTTACACCAGTCTTGATTTAGATGCTCAACAAGCAGCCCAAAGTTCTCTTCAAAAAAATATTACTGAACTTGAAAAAAATAAAAAAAATCTCATTAAAAATAAAGAAAAAGGTCTGCGCCTTGAAGGCCTAGTCCTGCTCACCGAAAACCAAACAGGTCTTGTGAATGTTTTAGTGGGTGGGCAAAGTTTCAAACAAACACAATTTAATCGTGCACTCAACGGACGCCGCCAAGTGGGTTCTTTAATCAAACCCTTCGTCTATTTGGCCGCACTTGAAGAGGGCTCCGATCCGCTCACGGAAATTGTCGATGAAAAATTTGTGTGGGAGTACGACAAGAAAAAATGGTCTCCCGATAATTACGATCGCAAATTTCACGGCACTATTCCGCTCTATTACGCTTTAAAGGAAAGTCTTAATGCCTCAGCAGCAAAGACGGCCCAAAAAGTCGGACTCGACAAAATCATTGATCTGACTTACCAAGCAGGTTTTACATCGACGGTGGACGCCACTCCGGCTTCAAGCCTCGGCGCAAGCGTGCACTATCCGATCGAAGTTTTAGATGCCTATCGTTCACTATCGAACTTCGGCCGCTTTACTCATTCAAGCTTCATCGAAAAAATTGAAGGTCGTGATG
>JANPAD010000156.1:0-3224 GCA_031429735.1 Bdellovibrio sp.
CAGATGACCCGCACACCGATGTGTTTTCTGACTGAATTTGAAATGCATCAAAAAATTCACAAAGCTCACTTCTACTTTCGCAACCGAATCATCGCGTCTCTCGGAAATGTAACTCTTGTGACCCAAGCTTCAATAAAAAGCGGTAGTCTTTTAACTGTTCATCATTGTCTCGAGACAGGCAGACCAATCCTGACATTACCGGGCCATCCTGAAATGCACGGATTCGATGGAAATATTCAATTGCTGCGTGATGGAGCTTACTTGGTGGCCCACCATCGTGACCTGCTTGATTTTTGGAAGGCAGAGTCCAGCTCTAATTCAAGTTTTGTTGAGGGGGTCTAGTACGAGTAGAGCCCTTTCAAGACCTTTGTCACTAGATCTAGTGGTCGCTCTAAGTTCTTATAAAAACTAAAAAAAAGTGAAAATAAATTAAAAAAGCCTTTGAATAATTGACCAACTTGCTTCTAAATAGATCTTAAGGGAGGGGCGATGTGGTCAAGGATGACCCCGGTAGTACGGATGCTACTGCATCGTCTCGTTTTTTAGAGAACCCTCCTAAAGCCTAGAAAACCCCTCGATTTCTAAAAAAAGCCACCAGAGCCCATTTAAGCTACCTTTAAATCAAACGAAGCCTTAACTTAGTTCCACGATTTTCGCAGTTTATACAGGGCGAAGACGGTGAAGAGTATGTTCGGGAGCCATATTCCGAGCCAGGTAATTTCGATTTTGTTGGAGCGGACAAGAGATTCGAAACTGAGGTAGAGGACCCAGTAGGCTATGATGAAGGCGACCGAGATGACGAAGCCTGACGATTTGCCGCTTCTTCTGTTGGTGACGATACCGAAAGCTAAGCCGATCAAGCAGAAGACCATGCAGGCGGCTGCAAGGGCTGTTCGCTTGTGGTATTCGATGTCGAATTCGTGTTGTTGTTCGGTTGAAAGTGTCGGGCTGTTTCGCATGTACTCGAGTTCGTTAAAACTTAAGGACGAAGAGCTTTTCTTTTTTTCTTCAAATTTGATTGGGTCATTTAAATACACGTCGTAGGAGTCGAAGCTAATGACGGTGTGCGTGTCGGCTTCGTTCTTACGGTGAATCTGTCCTTGTGAAAGCCGCAACAGCACCGAATGGCCCGGGTGCGTTGAGTCCGGAATTATTTTTCCTTCACTGGCCACAATCGTGATCGGCGCCTCCGGATTTTTTTCGTCGTAGATGAAGACATCGCTTAAGACACCGCTTTGAGAATTTACTTTGTTGGCGTAAACGACTAAATCAAAAAAACCTTCCGAAAAAGTTCCTTCTTTGATGGAGGCCGCGGCCTTGGTATTACCGAGGCGAGTGATCAATAATTCAAACTGCCGGTTTCCCCAGGGGGCGACATAATAGGCCGTCTGCAGAGACAGGAGCGAAACCACAATCGCAAAAACGAAGGCGGGTAATGTAATGGCGCTGGTATTTACGCCGGAAGCTTTCATCGCGATGATTTCAGAATCCATCGAGAAACGATTATAGGTCAGCAAAATTGCGAATAAAAGACTCATCGGCATCAGCATCGAAAGAAACGAAATGCTCATGTACCCCATGATTTTCAAGATTGTACTCAGTTTAATACCGTGAACCAACATGAACTCAGTTAGGCGCAGGGCCTGAAACATCAAAAGCACGCAAATGAAAATGAAGACACCCAGCAGAAAGCTGGGAATAGTTTCAGATAGAATGTACCAAAAAATGCGTCTATTTTTGAACATCAGGCCCTATTTTAAACAATTTCTTTGCACAGGTCATGAAGCGTCTTTTAGAATAAGGACGTATGGATAGAGTACTTCTTATCATTGATGATATTCAATACAATCGACAGGTCGAGGTGTCACTCCGTAAAGTGGGGTTTGAGGTCGAGTCGGTCAACAATGAGTTCAACGTGAACGAGCCTTTGTTGGCGTTCAATCCTGATTATGTCATCGTCCGTGGTAACAGCAGCCGTTTATCTGTACTGAATGTTGGCAAAAAGCTTAAAGAAAGCAGTATTGCGCACAACACAAAAATCATTCTTGTTTTCCCTGAAAAGTTCGAATTCGCAGCCGAAGATTTGTTTCGTATGCGGGCCGACTTGGTTTTAAATGACCCGATCAGCACCATACGTTTAGTTTTATATCTAATTTCTCTTACGGGGCAAGATTCGGAAGTGATGAAAGAAAAACTTTTGAAGTTTGCTGTCACAGATGCGCAGTTCCGCGCCAGTGAACAGCAAATTCTACGTCACGCGGGTATCACAATTGATTCAGAGATTGAAATTTTATCCAATACCGAAGTGGCGGCTTTAATTTCGACTTCAAAACAGCTTCACCATTTGACCGAGTCAAAAACAAAATCCGGTATTACAATTATGCCGGATTCGGCCGTCCAGCACGGGGGCGTGACGATTATCAAAGCTGATACCGCAGATGCGGGTAAAGTCGTAAACCAGGTTCCACCTCCTGAGTTTATTGTCCATGGCAGTCTCAAAATATTTAAAAATGAAAAAACACTGCCCACGAGCGAAAGCGCTGAAGATTATGTCACAACTGAAGAGGTAAGGCTTCGACTCGACGAAGAGATCAAACAGAGTGAAGATGAGCTACCCTTACGCATAGACAGCTATAATCGGGCGATAAGAGCAGTCGATCAAGACTTGAAAGTGGGCCTCAAAAAGAGGCAAACTAAGAAAGTATTTAATCAGTTGCGTAAAGACTTAATTGAAACTCAGAAAACTGATAAAAATATCGAAGATGATTTAGATCGAGAGAGAATTAATTTTACGAACGCTCTCTTCAAAAAGAAATAGGAGACCTTGTGGCACAAAACACATTACCCGTTACCGATTCAACATTCCAAGCTGAAGTTCTGAACTCATCAACTCCGGTGTTGGTCGACTTCTGGGCGGAGTGGTGTGGTCCTTGTCGTGCACTTGCTCCGAAGCTTGAAGAGATCGCGACAGAAATGTCAGGCAAAGTACGTGTTGTTAAAATGAACGTGGATGAAAACCCGCAAACTCCGGGTCAGTTCGGCATCCGCGGTATTCCGGCCATGTTGCTATTTAAAAACGGACAACAAGTCGGTGAACTCGTTGGTAACCATCCGAAAGACAGCATCACGGAGTTTTTGAAAACTCACGCTTAGTTTTGTAACTTTATTTTTTGAGCTGCAACTTTCAGCTTATAGAAACAAAAAAAGCCGACTGAAGAAGTCGG
>JANPAD010000157.1:0-1824 GCA_031429735.1 Bdellovibrio sp.
ACCTCAACTTCGGACTGCAAGTTGCAGTCCGAAGTTGAGGTCCTTCTAGATACACCGTAAGGAGAAGCTATGTTGCCAATTAAAAGTTTTATTACAGTGGGAAGTCTGCGTCCGGAATCTTTTAATCGGATGATTAGCAAAGCCCTTATTGCGGTTGCACCAAAATCTGTTATTCTTGAGATATTAGAAATTAGCCGGCTTCCGATGTGCAATCAAGATGAGGATGAACCGCCTCCAAAAGAATGGATAGATTTTCAACAACGTATGAAATGCTTTGACGCTGTCATTTTTGTCGTACCTGAATACAACCGCTTTGTTTCCGGAGGCCATAAAAAATTAAAAGATGAGGCCTCAGGACCCTTTGGACAAAACGCTTCCGATGCCCAACCGGGTGCTGTAATCAGCGTGTCAGTCGGTTCGCTCGGAGCGGTTGGGCTAAATCATCATTTGCATCGGTCGCTTGTATTCTTAAACATGCCGAAAATGCGGCAACCCGAAAACTACATTTCAGATGCCGCCAAGATATTTGAAGCTAAAGGTAATTTAAACAATGAATCAAGTCGTCATTTTCTTACTGATTTTATGAAATCATTTGTGACGTGAGTTGAAGAAACAAGGGAGCCAGCGGGTATTTTTAGGCCTTCAGAGGTATTTAATGGCTTTTAAAAACGCAATAATATTCTAGGGCCGACTGAGTCGATTTGGTCTTGGAAAGCTATTTGCACATCTTGAGATTGTGAGATTGTCGGAGTTTTAATTGAGAACTAAGAAAATGTCTATTCAAAGAGTGCGCTATCCTGAAAGTAACTACTCGATTTGGAGGAACATCATGGCAAAAGACCGAAGTTTCGAAGATACAATATCTGAAAAAGAATACACGATGCGTATGAAATCTGCATCAACGAAGCCTGAAGACGATAGCCCGGGGGATTCTGAAATGGATGCCGGAGCTGAGTTCGGCATGGGTCTTGAGTATTTACCTGATAAAAAAAATGACCCAGAAGTGCCGACTGAGGAATCCTTATCCGATTTAGAGGTCGAAAAAAAACACTCGATTGGCAAAGTTGAACAACCGATTCTTAAAAAAATTCCGGATACGGCTCAAGTCATCTCATCTGAACAGCCTGCGCCTTGGATGGACAGAGATAATGATTCGAGCACAAACTAGCAAAGGTAACTATGTTGAAAAATCAATCGCTGAGCCAATCCTTGCACAAGACATGGAGCAACTACGAAGAACAGGTGCACTTATCACGAAATCAGACTTCACCTAAAAACATACATCAACTTAGAATATCAACACAGAAGCTTGAGGCCGTACTGTCCTTGGCTCATAGCTTACACGCCACACATCACTCAAAAAATATAATTTCTCTGATCAAAAATGTTCGTAAAAGTCTAGGACCTTTACGAGATATACATGTGGAATCAACAGCCTTAGAAAATTTAATACAGGAACGCTTAAAAGCTCACAAACTTCGGAAGTTCTCAAAGTTTTTTGCTAAACGCAAGGGTAGTGCCAAGAAAAAAGCTTCCAAGTGCTTGCGAAATATTTCGTTATCGCAAGAAAGAAAAAGAGTAGACCGATTAGCTCAAAAGCTTAAAAAAAACGAACTCGACAATGACAAAAATAAAATTGAAGTACAGCTCAATTCAATAATGAAGTCTTCATTTTTAAAATTAAACAAAGTTATGAAAAATGTAAATCCGGAGCGAATTAAAGAAATCCACCGATTTCGAATTATGGCCAAAAAAATTCGCTATCAAGCAGAGTGTTTAAATTTAATGACAGGTTTAACTAGTTATAATTTGCAAAAATTAAAA
>JANPAD010000158.1:0-5968 GCA_031429735.1 Bdellovibrio sp.
GTCTCCTTTTAGGTGTTTTTGAAGTCCGAATTGCTTCAAAGCAAAAAGCTGACCAGCTTGATGGTCAGCCAGAATTATTTAGACTAATCAACTAAATTAAATAAATCGACGCCGTAATAGAAAACAACTTCATTCGAACTTTTTTTGATAATATCTCTACATTTTTGAATGGCAGTAAGTAGAGTTTGGTTAATAATAATTTTATCTTCTTTAGAACAGCATGCGGTTGATGAGTAATGTAATCCCACCAAATCATTACGCGACATCTTTTCAGTCATTTTTATGCGCCAGTTCATATGGTGGCGACTGAGCCAAGGACTATCTGAGCCAAGGTGGGTGTTGGTGTGGGTCACATGCCAGCGATTATTTTTTTTGAAGATCAGGCCAATTGTTTCAAGCTTATTAAGCGCATTGAGCGTGTCTTGCAATTTTAACCCCAGATGCTCAGAAATTTTCTTCTCTTCAAAATGAGGTGAAAGCAAAGCGATATGGAGTGCGCTGTAGACCCACGAAGAATAATAGACCGCTTCGAATTCTTCTGAGAGTTTGGAGTCTGCGTTTAGTTGCTTTTTAAGTTGTAAACCTTTTTCAGCAATTTGGGCCGATTTACTTTTAAATAATTTTTTTGTACTGGCTTTGGCAGAGCGATTTTCCAAAAGTACATAAAGCAAGTACTCAGACTGATCCTGATCGAGTTGGAAAAACTCGGCTAGTGACAAAATTTGGTCCTGATTAAAATCGGCCTGTCCTTTTAAAACTCGGGTTAAATAAGCGGGTTGGCAGCCCATATAGTGACTCAGTTTGAATTTAACTCCGGTTTTACCGCCAATTAGCTTGAGTACGATTTTTCGATAGTCGTTTTCATTGTAGATGCTCATTTCTAAATTATACTTTTAGTATAATAAATATTCAATTTTTAATTAAATTGATGTTTTTTTTTCACTAGGCCCAAGATACTTTGACTCACAAGAAGGAGGCAATTATGCCTACAAGTGTGAAAAGTATCGTTTCTCTTTTATTAACTATTTCTTCGCTGAATTGTTATTCAGCCGTGGGTGGTGAATCCAGCGGCGGTGGTGGCGGTTTTTACTGCCCTGGCAACGACAGCGCTGAAGTTTTGGATATTTGGGAAGGCCGCGCAGTTTTTGGTTACACAATCCCGAGCTCAAATGAAGATATCGATGTTCAGATCAACAAGGCGGCCATCAATTTAAACAGACTTGCGCCGCATATTTCTGAAGAAGTAAGACAATTGGCCCTGACTTTAAAAAGCGAAGCTCGGGCCTTGCCTGCCGGTGTTAAGCTGGCCTTTCCGCACGACGCATTACCTAATTTTGAAAAGCCTGATTGCCAGTTGCAAGGCTTAATGTTTTTTGACGGAGATCAGGATATTGTACTTTACGACCCTATTCTCAAATCTAAATTAGTCAGCAAGACAGACGAAGCCGCATTATGGATGCATGAAGCACTCTATAAGGTATTACGTGATAAGTTTGGTGAGGTAACTTCAGTCGCAACCCGCAAAGCCGTTGCGTGCGTTTTTTCGTCAAAAGGTTGTATTGATAAGCTCGTGACACTTGAACAGCTTTTGCCGAAAAACCAAAAGGTTTATAAGTGCAGTAACCAAGACGTGACTTACTTTTTCTTTCAGTCGAAGCGCGACCAAAGTAAAATGTCGCTGATCTTAACACGGTTTATGGGAAAAGAGTTGAAGTACCCTGCCTATAACTTGAATCCTTCCTATGCTATGCCAGAAAAGCCAACTGTGCAGGGTTTGACCCTTTCTGTAAGTACAATTGGCAAAATAGGTGCTGATTTAAGTTTTCAAAGTTTTGAAAAATCAAAATTTAAAATTTTTGTTGATGGCATCTTCTATTCAAGCGTAGGCGGAATTTTCCCCCGTGGTTGGGTGGGGTCAAATTTAGTAGATGAAGTTTTTAAGTTTAATGACAGTTTAAACAGTTGTGTCGAATACTAATAATGTCTGACTGTTGAGGAGGCGGCCTTCGCCGTCCCTCAAATTGCACAAAAATACAACAATCAATCCGAAAAACTCGAGTAAGAATTCTTAGCGCAAATGCATGTTCATTGCTCCGTCATGAACTAGGGACTATGACTAAGGGGTCATGAAAATAGCTATCCTTATTCTTGGAATTTCCTTCCTCAGTTTTTCAGTTCACGCACGTGTCATCACATGGTCTGAAGCAATCGAACTCGCACAAAAAAACAGTGATGATCTACAAGCCGCCGAAAGCCAATATAAATCGGTTCTTGAGCTTGAGCGCAGCGGTTACAGCCCCTTCATGCCGCGTGTGAATGCTTCGGCTCGCGGGTCGCATTCGGGTTCAAATACGACCGACACCAGTTCGCATTCTTATTCGGCCGATCTGAACTTATCACAGAATCTATTTTCGGGGTTTGCAGATGCCAGCAGTTTAAAAATTAAAAAATTGAATTCTCAGCAAGCGCTGATTGATCTAAACAACACTAAAGCCCGTATCAGCCAAGAACTGAAACAAACTTTTGCCGAAACCTACTTCGCGCAAGAAAACGCAAAGCTTAGCGAAAGTATTTTGAAACGCCGTGAAGAAAATTTGCGAAGTGTACAATTGCAATATGAAGGTGGCCGCGAAAACAAAGGTTCATTTTTGTTGTCGCAATCAAACGTCGAGCTTGCGCGCCTCGACATCTTACGTGCACGGAACAATTCTGAAACTACGGCGGACAATTTCCGAAAATATTTGGGGTTACCGCAGGAAGAAGTCATTGAGCTTCAAACCAATATTCCCCAGGATGACTTTTCAGCTCAAGCACCGGACTTCAAAGAACTTGTTCAAAATCACAACACGGTCATGCGTGCGCAAAATGATGAAGAGATCTCTCGTGCTAATCTTGACGTCAGCCGCAGCGGATTTAGTCCAAGTCTAGATTTAGGCGCAAACTACGGCTACACTGGGTCGAAATTCTTTCCGGATCAAAACCAGTGGGGCATGAGCCTAACCCTGACGGTGCCGCTGTTTGACGGCTTACGTGACTATTCATCTTTTCAATCGAACTCATACAAACTAAAAGCCAGCTCATCGGCCTTGATGAACGTGCGCCTGACGTTGCTGAAAGATCTGAAGCTTGCGTACTTCGGTTACATTGAAGCGGCCCAAGAAGAAAAAGTGAATGACGGCTTTAACCGCGCCGCTTTACTACGCGCTGAAATTGCCCGTAATAAGTATAAAAACGGTCTTCTTTCTTTTGAAGACTGGGACATCATCGAAACGGACCTGATCCAGAAGCAGAAAAATGCTTTAACCAGCGAAAAAAATCGTATCATCAAGCAGTCACAATGGGAAAAAGCCCAAGCTGTGGGAGTTTTAAAATGAAGAAAAAATATATTGTCTTGATTGGGCTGGCGTTGGTCGTTGTGGGTGCCGCAATTTGGTATTTCTTTTTTAAGCCCGCAAATATTGAATACCGTGAGCACCAAGTCAAAAAGGGCGGTATTACACTGAAAGTTCTAGCGACAGGTTCGGTACAGCCGCAAAATCGCTTACAAATTAAATCTCCGATTTCAGGCAGGGCCGATCGAGTTCTTGTTCAAGAAGGTAATAAAGTCTCGAAAGGGCAAATTTTAGCTTGGATCAGTTCAAGTGAACGGGCGGTGTTGCTTGATTCTGCACGAGCTCAAGGTCTTGAAGAAGTGAAGCGCTGGGAAGAAATTTACAAACCCACGCCAATCATTGCACCTTTATCCGGAACCATAATTTTACGCAGTATTGAGCCCGGGCAAACCTTCACCACAAGTGAAGCTATTTTGGTTATGGCCGATCGTCTCTTGATCAGCACCCAGGTTGACGAAACAGATCTGGCGCAGATTCATCTTAAACAAAAAGCAAAAGTTGTTTTAGATGCCTATCCGGATAAAGAGTTTGAAGCTAGCGTGAACCAAATCTCATATGAAGCTAAGACCGTGAATAACGTCACAACCTATATTGTCGAAGTGCTGACAGAAGACAAAATAGATTTTTTAAGAAGCGGTATGACCGCCAGCGTAACTTTCTTCGGCGAGGCACGTGAAAACATACTTATTTTACCTAACGAATTTATTAAATACACCTCTGGCAAACCGAAAGCCGTTGTTAAATCCGATAGCAAAAATGAAGAACGCGATATCGAAATCGGCATCACGGATGGTAAAAAAACTGAAATTAAATCCGGCCTCAATGAAGGTGAAACCATTGTGCTTGAAATTAAAAAAGATACGAAGACGAAAAATAATTTATTCTCAGGGCCGCAAAGTCAAAAGGGTGGGTCGCGTCGCTAGGTATGATTGAAATAAAGCAGATCACAAAATCATATCAAATGGGTGGCGAAAAACTCGACGTCCTTAAAGGGATCGATCTTACCATTCGAGACGGCGAGTTTGTCGCCATCATGGGCCCGTCAGGCTCAGGCAAATCGACCTTAATGAATATCTTGGGCTTGTTGGATGTGCCGAGCGAAGGGTCTTATCAGTTCAATCAGGTTGAAATTTCAAAAATGAACGAAGATGAATTGGCCATACTTCGTCGAAATGAAATCGGTTTTATTTTTCAACAGTTTAATTTACTTTCGCGCCTGAAGGCTTCTGAAAATGTGGCCCTGCCGTTGCTGTATTCAAAAAAGCATGACGGTATGGACTACCCGCATAAGCTTCTTCAGGATGTGGGCTTGGGTGACCGCCTTCATCATAAACCAAATGAACTTTCGGGTGGGCAGCAACAGCGGGTGGCTATTTCACGCGCTCTTGTTAACAATCCTAAAATGATTTTAGCAGATGAACCTACGGGTAATCTTGATTCTAAAAGTGAAGTTGAAATTATCAATATTTTAAAAGATTTGAATGCTCAAGGTATCACGGTCGTCATCGTGACTCACGAAGAAGAGGTCGGGCGGCAAGCCAAAAGACTCATCCGTATGCGCGATGGTTATATTTTGTCGGATGAGCAGCTTGAAGTCCAAAATTTGGATAAAGCCAGTGCCTTAAAAAAAACGGCCTTAACAGACACTGAATCTAAAGCTTCAATTCAAGATTTTCTAACCTATTTTGATCAAGGTTTTAAAACGTTACTGGCTAATAAAGTCCGCACTATTTTATCCATGTTAGGTGTGATGATTGGCGTCGCCGCTGTTGTGACGATTTTAGCTTTGGGTTCGGGAGCAGAAAAAGAAATTAAAAAAAATCTGGCGTCCTTAGGCACAAACCTTCTTGTTTTAAGGCCCGGGGTGGCTCGAGTGGCAGGAGTTGTGCAATCAAGTGGTGCGGCTAACCGATTGCTTCCCACTGACTTAGATGAAATTAGAATGAAAATTGAAGGATCAACACGGGTCGCCGGAGTTGTGCGCGACCGCGCTCAAGTGACGTACGAATCTAAAAACTGGAACACAACTGTGCAAGGTGTATCGGCTGACTGGGAAAAAATGCATGCGTCCGAACCCGCCATCGGCCGCTTTTTTACTGAAGATGAAAACCGCCAGAGATTACGGGTCGCAATCATAGGTTCAGAAGTTCAAAAACAATTGTTCGGTGAAAAAAATTCAATCGGTGAAACCATCAAAGTGAATGGTGTCATTTTTCAAGTCATTGGATTGCTACCTGAAAAAGGTGCTTCCGGCTTTAACAATCAGGATGATGTCGTCATTGTACCACTTTTGACAGCCATGCGTCGATTGATGGGAGAAAATAACGTTGATTACATTGAAATTGAAGTGGATACGCCGGAAAACATGCCGCAAGTTGAAGAGTCATTGATGAGTCTGTTTAACGCCATTCGCCGAATACCTGAAGCTAAGCAAGAAGACGCTTTTATCATACGGAACATGGCGGATGTGCAGAAGGCAGTCGAAACCACAATCGGAGCTATTTCACTTTTACTTTCGGCTATTGCCGCTATTTCTCTTTTGGTGGGTGGCGTGGGGATTATGAATATTATGCTGG
>JANPAD010000159.1:0-3698 GCA_031429735.1 Bdellovibrio sp.
ATTCGATAGTTTAAACGCTTTCATTGATCCCCCACGTATAATCTCATGATACAGCAATCTAGGGACCAATCAGAACCAAAACAAGAATCTCAAATGTAGATTCTCAATCTGAAACACAAAGGGCCCAGATGCTAAAGCAAATGAGCCCTTATTTTATTTTATATTCTTCACAGATGGGATCCGACAAAAGACTAGAACTCAGTCTTGTTTTTGTCGGAACGTCCCTACGACACTACAGGCGGCGGTACCGGACGCTTAACTTTGTTGGCGCTTTGAATAACCATGAAAAGCACGAAAGCGATAATCAAAAAGTCGATCGTGTTCTGCAAAAAGCTGCCGTAGGCCAAAACACCGACTCCGGCTTTTTTAGCTTCTTCGATCGAAACGTACTGACTTCCGTCCAAAGCGATGAACTGACCGGCCACGTTCACGCCTCTTAAAGCTAAACCGATCAAAGGCATAATGATGTCATTCACCATTGAATTGACGATTTTACCGAAAGCGCCACCGATGATCACACCGACTGCTAGGTCTAATACATTACCCTGAGACAAAAACTTTTTAAATTCACCTAACATACGATCTCCTTATTAAATTGTGCTGGTAATTGATTGTTCTGTTTAAGCAGCACTTGAGCAACATTAATACTAAAGTCGTGGCGCCACGCAAAAAGATTTATTCAAACGCCCGTCTCACGTAACGTAAGCCAGTGCAAACTGTAAAGGGTGAAAACTCAGACCTCTTCATCAGAGGACATAAAATTCATGTGCAAACTGAAGACTGGGGGCCAGAAAAGGCCGTTTTAGTTAGCCGGGTTTTCAAAGATGGAAGCGTTCACAAGACTTTCAAACTGGCCTATGAAAAAATCCCGCAAGTTGAATCGGACACCACTCGAATTGCCGCGGTTAAAAAACTACATCAGACGGTTATTGAGTGGTCCCGAAAAGAAATCTAGCCTCGTTTTTTGCAACAATTAAGACCAAACTTAGAGTGTGATTTCGTTTAAACACGTCTATAAATCTTATGCCACTCAGGCTCCATGTTTGAAAGATTTGAACTTTCATGTCGACAAGGGCGATTTTGTTTTCGTTGTGGGCCCTAGCGGCTCAGGGAAAACAACACTATTTAAGCTGATTTCGGCGTATGAAACTAAAACCAGTGGTGAAATTGAAGTTTTGGGTCACAATCTGAATTCTTTACGTCAGGGGCAGATTCCGTTTCTGCGCCGTAAAATCGGCTTTGTGCTTCAGAACTACAAGCTTTTAAAAAATAAAACCGTCTTCGAAAACATTGAACTGCCTTTGCTTATTCAGAACGTTGAGAAGCCTCTACGTGCGATTGCCGTTGATCGTATGATTGAAATGGTCGGATTGACTGATTTGAAAGATCAATACCCTGATTTCTTGTCCGGTGGCGAACAACAGCGCACCGCCATTGCCCGCGCGCTTGTGCATAATCCTGAAATTGTGATTGCCGATGAACCCACCGGCAACTTAGATTTCGGAATGAGCCAAACAATCATGCAGATTTTTCGTCGGTTTTCTGAACAAGGTCTTACGATTTTAATGGCAACTCACGATCAGCGCCTTATTGATCAAGCCAACTCGCGTATTTTCACAATTGAAAAGGGTCATATCCAAGAGGGACTCCGTCGATGAATACAAATTCGTCGCGCTGGCCGCTTTTTTTGATGCTGAGTATTTCCGGTGTGATGCTGATATTAGGCTACTTAACCTACAAAAATACCCTGACGGCTCTTGGTGTCTGGAATAACTCAAGCCCGCTGCAGATTTTTTTAAAAGTTGATGCTACCGAAGCTGAAAAAAACCAACTGATCGCGGCCCTCAAAGCAGAGCCTCAAGTTGAAGACGTTACTTTGACTGATCGTCAGCAGGCAGCTGATTCTTTTAAGAGTTCAATTCAAAGTTCCGTTGAAAGTTTTTTAAGCGATGAAGAACTGACGGACCTGCTGCCTGAATCTGTTGAAGTCAGTCTTCAATCTGAGATCAACAGCGAAAAACGCGAAGCCGTTTACGGCGGTCTTACAGAAAAGTTTAAAGCCGCACCAGGTGTGGATGAAGTGGTGGATAACTCAACTTGGCTTAGAAAGTTTGACCGGATTGACCGGTTTATCAGATTTGCAGGGTTGTGTGCATTTGTTGTTGTACTCAGCCTGCTCAGCTACATGATGAGTTTACTGCTGAAAGTTTACATTGATGAATCACGGCCGGATATTGAGGTTTACACATTGCTTGGAGCTACACGCTGGAGCATTTACCGCATTTTCTTGAGCGACCTTTTACAAATGCTGGTGGGCGGTTCAGCGCTGACCTTAGCTGTTAGTTTTATTTTATTTAAAATGCTTCGCAATTATTTATCGAAGTCGGGTCTTTCACAAAACTTAGTTGAACACTTGCAGTTTATGAATCTCAAAGAAGCTTCGGTATTCTTTTTTTTACTCTTCGTTTGTATTTTAACTCATTCGTTATTTACTATTCGCGCAAGCCTTCAACAACTGAATAAGCTGAGCTATGATTAAAGCTTTTTTGTTAGCCACTTCTCTATTGGCTTTTCAAGCCATTGCAGCGGATAAGTCTTTGTCTGAATTTGAATTTAAAATAAATTCATTACGTGAAGAGCAGGTTCAGTTGCAAATCGAAAAAAGTAGTTTGCAAATGAAAATTGATGAACTTGACGGCAAGCTGGGGTCACTCAAACTTCTTTTGCTTAAAAGAGCTAAGTCGACTTACCGCATGCAGACCTCCCCGTGGGGCGAAATACTGATGAATTCAAATTTAGCTCAGCTCAATACGCAGCTGAGAGTGATCAAAAATATGAATCAAAATGATCTCAATGTTTACCGCGATTACTCAGTCACAATGAAGCTGTTGAAAGACTCAAAACAGAATTTAAGTGAAACCGAAAAAGCTATGCAGTCTAACGTGAAATTCTACGAAGAACAGCAGACTGCATTTGAAAAGCGTGAACAAATTGAAATCGGCATTTTGAAGCAGACCGGCGTGGCCGGTTTTTTACTTAAAAAGGGTTCGCTGACCCGACCTTTAGAGAGTCCGATCCGTCACGAATTCGGACAACTGCGCGATCAAGAGGGGCAATACTATCTTCTCAATCAAGGACAGATTTACTCCGGCGCACGTTCTACGACCGTTAAAGCCATCGGTCCAGGAGTTGTCATTTTTCGTGACGAGCTTCAACGCTGGCGCGAAACTTTAATAGTGCAGCATAGCGATCAATACTACTCGGTCTACGCCGGTCTCAACCCTTTAAAAATTAAAGTCGGCGACCCGGTTAACGAAGGGCAAGTCATTGGCGCCACCGCAGGCTCAGAATTTTATTTTGAATTAAGACATCAAAAAAATCCGATTAATCCGAAGAAGTGGTTCAGGGAGATTCAATGAAGAAAAAGTATATAGTGATCACAGCCATTACCGCAGTTTGTCTGCTGGCCGCGGCTCCAATCAAAACCTACGCTGAAGACCGCTACTCTGACTTACAGACTTTCAGTAAAATTTTAGGGCTCATTCAACAATACTACGTTGAAGAAGTGGATACTAAAAAATTGATTACCGGTGCTATTAAAGGCATGTTGCGAGAGCTTGATCCACACACAAGCTATATGCCACCTGAAGTTTTTAAAGACTTCGAATCTGAAACGTCCGGCGAATTCGGCGGGCTTG
>JANPAD010000160.1:0-9736 GCA_031429735.1 Bdellovibrio sp.
GTTTGGTTTTTTAAAAGATGTTGAAGCCATGCAGGCGGCGGGCTTAGCCAAAGGCGGTAGCCTCGACAACTGCATAGTGCTGGATGATGAAAAAGTCGTAAACCCTGAGGGATTGCGTTTTGCGAATGAGTTTGTACGTCATAAGGCTTTGGATGCTCTTGGTGATCTCGTGACTCTCGAAATGCCGTTGATGGCCCACGTGGTGTTGCACAAGGCGGGTCACGATATTATGAACAAGTTGATTAAAAAAATTGTGGCGTCTCCGCAGTCTTATCGGTTCGTTGAGCTTGGCGCAGACGTGAGTGTCGCAATGCAAAAATTTTCTCAGTGGACGCTGTGAGGGAAACATGATTGTTGGAATTCAAGACGTTTATTATAGTGTAACGGATACTAAACGGGCGATCCGTTTCTATACTGAAGCACTTGGAATGAAACTACTCGAAGAGAGCGAGCATTGGATCGCTCTCGACTGCTGCGGTACTCGAATAGGTCTTCATCCGGGCGCAGAATCAATCCCGTTAGTTCCTCGCGATAGCCACGGCGCTCATGCTGGAGCCACGCTCACTCTCAAGTCGGACGATGTCTCCGGTGATCGAAAGCGACTAGAGGCTTTCGGCGCGAAAGTTCTCAGTGAAGACGATCAGCCGTGGGGACATATGCTGGTATTCGAAGACCCCGACGGAAATGTACTTAAGCTCATGCGCCCGAAATACTGATCAACCAACACTCATTAAATGAACAATTGACGGCCGCTCAACCGTCGAACATTATTTCGTGATGCTGAAAACCCAACTACAAAATCGACTTGCCCTTTCAAACGAGCTTTATCTCGATCTCGTTTCTCACATTCCAGAATCACTTTTGGCGAGCAAGCTGTGTGACCTTCCTTCAAACACGATCGGGGCGCAGCTTTGGTGCGTTGTTGGAGCTAGAGACAGTTACCTAAGAGCTGCCAAGGCAGGTCAATGGCAGGGATTTAATTGTCCTCTCGATAGTAATAAAACGACTGAAGCGAACGCGGTCAAAGAATCGCTCAGTACAACGGCCTCCGAAGTTAACAGCTATTTAGGTGCAACTCGTGAGTTGTCTGAAGCTTCAATTAAGTTTTTGCTCGACCTACTTGAGCACGAAGCGCAGCACCATGGACAGCTCGCTAGATATCTTTACGGCTTAAAAGTAGGCGTCCCAGTATCCTGGAAGAAACGTTATAATTTCGACTGAGTTGAAAATGATTGAAAACAAAATTGAAAGTCGTGCCGAATAACAGGCGGTACTTAAGCCAGTGATTGCGTTTAATTATTTCTACGCATGAAGGCACATATTTTTTTTATAAAGTTCTCTAAATGTATGTAAATTAGAGATCATGATATACAGAATCTTAAACACACTGCTTTGAGGCCAACCTACCTCGCCCTTTCAAATGCAACTATTGACATATATGTCACATATGGCGTACAATTATGACATATGATACAGAGAATTTACAACCTATCGAAATCACGTAGCTTTTTCTTGCTCGGCCCGAGAGGTGTTGGCAAAAGTACGCTACTCAAACAATGGAAACAGGGCCTTTCGGTCTACTTTGTTGATCTGCTCGACCCCTCTGTTGAAAGCCATTATAGCCTGCACCCTGAGCGATTGATCGAAGACTGGAAGGCGCAAAAAACCGAATGGATTGTAATCGATGAAATTCAAAAAAATCCTGAGTTACTTAATGTGGTTCATTTAGGTATAGCTGAATATAAAATAAAATTTGCTCTTACCGGATCAAGCGCACGTAAAATTAGACGAAATGCGGCCAACTTGTTGGGCGGTCGGGCAAGCGAATTTAAAATGCATCCGCTCACTCATATTGAGCTCAAACATCAATTTAATTTAATTGATGTTTTAAAATATGGGACTTTGCCTGAAATCCATACTCTTGATCAGACTGAAAAAATACGCGCTCTTTACGCGTATGTTTCGACTTATCTAAAGGAAGAGGTTCTTGTCGAGCAAATCATTCGAAAAATTGAACCGTTCAGACGTTTCTTAGAAGTCGCCGGACAGATGAATGGCAAAATACTCAATTACAGAAAAATTAGTATTGATAGTGGGGTTGAGCAAAAAAGTGTGGCACGGTATTATCAGATTCTTGAAGATACCCTGTTAGGTTTTTTTCTTGAACCCTATCACCAATCAATACGTAAAAGACAGTCTCAAAAAGCCAAGTTTTATTTTTTTGATACGGGGGTTACAAGAGCCTTGCAAAATACCGTTAAACTTGATGTGACTGAGCAGACAACAACCTATGGCGATTTGTTTGAGCAATTTGTATTTTTAGAATTCGTACGTTTGAATGATATTTTTGAAAAAAGATTCAAGTTTTCGTATTTGAAAACAAAAGATAATGTAGAGGTTGATTTGATTATTGAAAGACCTGGGCAACCCATTGTTCTTGTTGAAATAAAATCAAGCCGTAAAGTTGACCAAAATCACGGGGACCACTTAATTAGGTTGCAATCGGATTTTAAAAACGCAGAGATGTATGTATTAAACAACTCAAACTCAGCTTCCGTTATAAAAAATGTAAAGCATGTCAATTGGCAAAAAGGTTTAAAAGAAATATTTGAAATTTAACAAGGGTTTGAAAAGTATTTGCTGCGGGTCGAATTTGTAAGGGGCTGCGCTAATACTTGAAGCGCGAAGCTTGCTCAACTTTGGGTTCTGGCACCTTTAAAACGCATTAAAACAGCCCAAACTGTCTCGAATCACCATTGATGTCTATAAAAAGAACATCGTAGGCGCGGGTAGGGCTATTTAAAGAATTAAATTTGGACATTCATGGGTTGAACTGGTAGTTTCTGACGGTTTCAAAACACAATGGAGGATCCTATGATTATCGGAGTTCCGAAGGAAATTAAAATCAGCGAAAACCGCGTTGGTATGACTGAAGCAGGCGCTAAACAGTTAACTAAAGAAGGTCACACCGTTATCGTTGAAAAAGACGCGGGCGTGGGCAGCGGCATTACAAACGAACAATACGAAAAAGCCGGCGCAAAAATTATCGACACTAAAAAAGAAGTGTACGCTAAAGCCGACATGATCATGAAAGTGAAAGAACCGCTTCCGGATGAATATGAACTCATGCGCGAAAATCAAATTCTTTACACGTACCTGCACTTAGCTGCCGAACCTAAATTAACAAAAGTTTTGGCTGAACGTAAAGTGAAGTCAGTGGCTTACGAAACGATTCAATTAGAAAACGGATCTTTGCCATTGTTAACTCCGATGTCTGAAGTTGCGGGCCGTATGGCCACGCAGGTCGGTGCTTTCTATTTGCAAAAAAATCACGGTGGCAAAGGTATTTTGCTGGGTGGCGTGACGGGTGTTATGCCGGGTAAAGTGACTATCATCGGTGGCGGTGTGGTCGGTACGAACGCAGCTAAAATGGCGATCGGTCTTGGCGCGCAAGTGACGATTTTAGATGTCAGCACAGCTCGTTTAGAATACTTAGACGACATCTTCAAAGGCCGTTGCCAAACTCTTTACTCAAATGCCATCAACATTGAACAATCAGTTATCGATTCTGACCTTGTGGTCGGCGGTGTTTTGATCACGGGTCAAAAAGCTCCGACATTGGTGTCTAAAGAAATGGTTTCTTCAATGAGAAAAGGTTCTGTTGTTGTTGACGTGGCTGTTGACCAAGGTGGCTGTATCGAGACATGCCGCCCAACTTCACACACCAACCCAACTTACGAAGTCGACGGCGTCATCCATTACTGCGTACCGAATATGCCGGGCGTTGTACCTCGTACATCAACCTACGCATTAACAAACGTAACTTTAAAATATGCATCGATGCTAGCCGCTATGGGCGTAGAAGATGCAGTTGCAAAAGATAAAGCCCTCATGAAGGGTCTTAACGTTTACAATGGATACGTATGTTACGAACCGGTCGCAAAAGATCTGGGCATGGAATACCGCCCGTATAAAATCTAACTCAAAAAATTAAATTTGAGTCTGAGAAAGGCCCACTCATGAGTGGGCTTTTTCTTTTTTTTAAAAGCTAAAATCAGGATGCTTTTTGGCCCGAGGTCTTAGAAAATAATTTTCTGATTATGGCCATGCAGGCAGGGTCGACACGCGGGCCGTAGATGCTGTCGATATGATTTAGAACGTCAATCGGTGATATGTTGCCGGACTCGTCTTTTTCGGTCATCGATAAATTATCGACGAGGATATTAGCGCATTGAAGTATTTTTGAAAGTGGATGTTGATCTCGACTGTGTTTATGCATCGGATAACCGGTGCCCGCTTGATCTTCGTGATGCTCCACAATCATGCGAGTGACATCCGAGTGCACATTTTTAATCGAGAGCAGTATTTCGTACCCGCGTAAGACGTGACTTTCAACCTGCAAGCGCTCATCTTTGGTCACCAGATGGCGGGGCTTTTCAAGCACTGCGACGTCAATTTCTTTTTTGCCGATGTCATGAAACAAACCGGCCATGCTTATTCTAAACAAGGTCAAAGTTGATGTGATACCGACTTGTTTAGCAATCAGAATGGCGTACATCGACACGACAAGTGAATGAGCGAAGAGCTTATTCGAATGCGCACCTAATAGTTCCATCAATTGAAATGCTTCATCGTTTTCGCTGACCGTTTCGACGGTGAGTTGCAAAAAATCGCTGGAGTCTTTTAGTGATTCTTGGTCAATATGTTGGGTATAGCTGGACTCTAAGATCAGATTGGCCGTATTTTTTAACAAGGCCAATTTTTTTTGATGCGGAATATTTTCGCGGGTTTTTGCAATTTTAACCAATTCAATGTTGAATTGCACCAGCTTGCGGAAGTCGCTTTTCAGAATATGCAGATGCTGAATGCCGCGTGCGCTGTAGTTATTGATCTGATCTTTCGGAAGTTGATCGTTTTTGTTGGCAATTTTAACGAAATTTTTATCGGACAATTTGATGTAGAGATCGAAATCGATAACCGGTTTAGATATAAATTCATTGATCTGAACTTTGCAGAAGTCCTGACTGGTTAGGCTTGGAGGTAGCGTATCACCTTTTTTAGTTTCTTTTAGTATAGATTTGATCGTTTGGCGGAGGTCGTCGATCTTAAACGGCTTGGTTAAAAAACCTGAAGCGCCCAGATCAAAAGCAGATTTTGTTTCGAGTAAAGTTGAAAACCCCGTCATGATGATAAAAGGTGCGGGCTTATTTTTGATCGACCACTCTAAAAGTTCGATGCCTGACAAAGATGGCATCTGCACATCTGAAATAACCAAGTCATAGTCCGCGAGCGACATCAGCTCGGTTGCGGCTTTTCCGTTCTCAGCGCCCGAAACAGAATATTCATTTTCCAAAACTTCACATAAAGTTTCACGAAACATATTATTGTCTTCAACAATTAGAATTTTCTTCATGTCGGACACCTCACTATTTCTCTTTCTATGTTACGATACTCTTCGGTCGAATTGAAAGTCCAATTGAGAAAGAAGTTGTTCGTTTCAAATCAAGATCTTGACAGCTTTTTAACAGTGATTGCAGACATTTGGCTCAAAATGATCGATGGTTAAAAATAGTTTAATACAGGGGTCACATGAACCGATACAATCTTCATATGGACAAAATACTACTCATCGATGACGACCAGGATTTGCTCAATTGCATCAAAGAATTTCTCGAGCTGAGTAAGTTCGAAGTTATTGCATGCAACAAATCGACCGAAGCGGTTTTGTATTTTGAACAGCCTGATAGTGGTATTCGTCTGGTTCTTTCAGATATTAAAATGCCTGAAAAAGACGGGCTTCAACTTTTCGAAGATTTTAAAAAATCTCCAATGAGTCAACAGCGGGTCCCTTATGTTCTGATGACGGGTTATCTTGATATCATCGGTGTCGAAAATGCGTATAAGCTGGGTGTCGATGAACTCGTGGCAAAGCCTTTTGATTTGGACACACTTCGCTTGGTTATCAATTACCTGCTTCAAAAGGATCAATCGTTCGGCTCGTCGAAAGACAAATACTTTCCGGTACGGGTCGAGGACCTCCTGTACTCGCGAAATAACTCATTTAATATCTATATTAAAGTTAACGATAAATATGTCTTGATTACGAAGTCAGGACAAGAATTTACGCAGCAAAGACTGGCCCACTTTGCCAGTAAGGGTCTACAGTTAATTTATCTCAATAACGAAGATTTTATTAAATACACCGACATGCAGTTTTTGATTGCGAAACAGATTAATCAGCGTCCGTTAGATGTCGCGCGTAAAGCTAAAATCATGAACCATTTGGTCGGTTCAGTCAGCCGTGGGGTTGTTGCCAACCACGTGAACAAAGAAACATTCGGTCAGGCTCTCACGTCGTTTGAAGCCTTTACTCAATTGTCTTTGCAGCACGCTGAAATTGAAAAGATTCTGAATCAACTGATTCAGTCCTCGAGTGATCTGGCCGAACGGTGCTCGCAGACGGCTCTGCTGAGCTCAATGGTGGCCACCTCGTGGGGCTGGAACTCCGGCAAAGTGCAAAGCCGCATTATTCTATCGGCGTTAATGTGTGATATCGGGTTACGTGACTGCGCTTATCTGATCACTAAAAAAAGAATCGACTTTACGGCTGATGAAAGAAAGTTGTACGAACAACACCCCTACAATAGTTTCAATTCGCTAAAGCAAATTGCCGATATTCCGACTGAAATCGCGCTGGTGGCGCTCGAGCATCATGAAAATGCACTCGGTATGGGTTTCCCGCAGAGACTCAACCGTTCGAAAGTGCATTCATACAGTAAGATCGTGCATTGTATAATTGAGTTTCTTGAAACCTTGCATTTTCAGACGAATCAAAATGATATTCAAGGAGCCTTGGACCAGATGTACAATACCCAGACTAAGTTTATCAGCCTGCAAGTGTTGAAAACTCTCTACAAGGTTTTCAACGCCCAGATGCCGAAGGAATTGGCCGAAGTCTTATTACCCAACGAAACCCTTAGAGTGGCGTAATATGTATGATCCACTTTTCCGTCATACACCTGAAGAGGTTTTTGATGAATACATTAAGTCTCTTTATACAAAACTGAACTTCTGTGTGTGGTTTACAATTTCAGTTTATGCCGCATTTTTCCATGTCGTAGGTGCCGGGTTTACTTTTTATGCACTCTTTACCGGTGTGACGTTGATTAACCCTGCAATTTATACGTTAAATTTTTATAAGTATCGCAATGCTTCAAGACTGATATTTGTTCTCTCGAGTAATTTTTATATTTATATGTCAAGCCTTGGGCTAGGGCACGAGGGGCGTGTAGAATTTTTCCTGATACCGGCTGCCATTGTGCCACTTTTTATTTATGAACGACATGAAGTCAAAAAAATGTTGTGCATGGCCGCGCTGCCGGTTATTTCGTGGGCCGCCATTAACTTTATAGATTTAGGTGATTTGCCGGGAACTTTTTATTTAACAAGCAGCCAAAACAGTTTTCTTTCGGCATGTAATTTTTTATTTTCGCTGGCACTTACTTTTGTATTTGTCTCTATTTACCGAAATCTGCTGGAGAATTTGCAGGCGCGTACGATTCGCATCACCGAGCAGAAAAATCACGAGCTGGTTAACAATAAAAAATTTCTTCTGCAAACACAGATGGCTTCGCAAATTGGCTCGTGGCGGATGGATACTGAATTTCAATTCACAAATCTAACTCCCCAAACATATATCAATATGGGGCTTGATTTGAAAGAACAACAATTGAGTTACGATCAGTTCATCGGCGGACTCAGCGAGAACGACAGCCGGCTGCTGCACAGCAAAATAGTGAACGCGCAGCATAACCTAAAGCCATTTGAGCAAAATTGCCATTTACAGACATATGACGGATTAAAAATTATTAAAATAATCGGTCAGTGGCTGAAAGATGATGTCGGGCGATATTACGTTTACGGTTCCAGTCAGGATATCAGTGACGTCGCTGAGCTTGAACTTGAGTATTCACAGATGAAAAGCACGATGCAGCTAGGCGCTATCTTTACTGTTTGTGCATCCGATGGTCAGATCCTGGAGGCCAACGAAGATTTCATTTATCTTTCAGGTTATAGTCTTGAAGAGCTTCATCAAAATCGCCACAACATCTTCGACTTCAGCCTGCTTAAAGAAAAACTCCGAACGCAAGTTGTGCAAACAGCAAAAGAAAGCAAACCCTGGATGGGTGAAGTCGAATATGAAAACAAAAATGGTGAGATCTACTGGACGCAGACGCTCATCATGCCGATCGTAGGTTTAGATAAATCGCTCAAAAAACTTTTCTTTCTGCAGTTTGATATAACTCAGCAAAAGAAGATGCATACGAAGCTGATTCAGACATCTAAGCTGACTTCTTTAGGCGAAATGGCGGGCGGCATGGCTCACGAAATCAACACACCGCTTTCGATCATTTTGATGAGGTGCAATCTGCTAACCGATTTGCTTAAGAAAATTCCGGAAATCAGTCCCAAAGTCTTTGATCACGTGGCTAAGGTCGAAGTTACAACAAATCGAATTGCCCGCATCGTTAGTAATCTAAAAACATTTTCTCGAGATACAGAAAACGATGCGTATCAACCTGTGCACTTGCCTTCCGTGATCGAAGAAACCCTTGAGCTTTGTCAAGAAAGATTTAAACACAAGGGCATTGACGTGCGGATTGAACGTGATGATTTGTATACGCTTGGCAATTCAGTCGAATTGTCTCAGGTGATCATGAATCTGTTATCGAACTCTTGCGACGCCATTGAAAATCTTGCTGAAAAATGGATTCAAATTCAGCTCATACAAAATGAAAACCAAGTCTTCATTTCAATCACGGACAGCGGCCACGGTATACCGCCGGCGATCGTTGCAAAAATCATGAACCCCTTCTTTACGACGAAAGAAGTTGGCAAAGGAACGGGTCTGGGGCTCAGCATCTCTTCAGAAAAAATCAAGAAGCACGGAGGCCTACTTTACTATGATGAAAAAAGCCCGCGAACGCGTTTTGTGATTTCGCTCCCCGCGTATTCTCAACAAGTTACTCATCAAACCGGTTAGTTGAATCTGACCTGAAACCAAATGTTTCCCCAAATTTCAGTTTGAACAAGCGGAATAGATCTTTCAGCAAGGCGCAGCCGTGTTTCAGGATGCGGATGGCGGTACTTTGCAAAGCGTGCCGATGCAACGACCCACTTGAGGTTCGGCAATCGTTGAAGAAGATCTTTGCCGCTGCTGGTGCGGCTACCGTGATGACCGGCCACGAAAATCTGCACCCGTTCAAGGCCCGGCATTTCAATCGACCATTGTTTTTCAACTGAAACCGGCGAATCACCTGAATTGAGCACACCGCTATCAACGACGACGTGAGAAGATTTGTTTGTTTCAGAAGTTTGCGGACTTTTCCAAACTAACGGGACGGGAGCCGACTGCTCGCTGAAGGTGGGCTCGCTGCACGACGGAATTTCCAACTGTAAGATTTTCTGCGCGGCTTTTTTTTCAGCAAAGGCAAGTGGTCGCATCTGCCAACAGACATTCGGCAATGTACGTGCAAGAAGAGGTAAATTTAAGAAATGATCGGTATCCCAATGGCTTAGGTAAAGACGATTAAGACGGGATCCGCACTGTTTAACTAGCGCAGGTCTTAGCCGGTTGAATGTGCCGAATTCTCCCCCGATGTCGTAATGCCGGCACTCGTCTGACAAGA
Source organism: Bdellovibrio sp. (assembly GCA_031429735.1). Taxonomy (GTDB): domain Bacteria; phylum Bdellovibrionota; class Bdellovibrionia; order Bdellovibrionales; family Bdellovibrionaceae; genus Pseudobdellovibrio. The sequence continues at coordinate 9,690 of JANPAD010000160.1, forward strand.
TATGGGTGACCCATTGCCCTTGACCGATGTTCCATGCAACCCAGATG
>JANPAD010000161.1:0-2549 GCA_031429735.1 Bdellovibrio sp.
CACCGACGCGCACCCCGATACCGGGAACAAACGTCGCAAGTAACAAGACAATTGAAGCCGGCCATAAAACCCATGACCATTTTTTAATAAAAGTCAGCGGCAACTGCGTCGTCACCATCAGCACAGCCACCGCAGCGATTGTAAATATCAATTGTCGTTTGAAAAAGTAAAGACCGTCAGAATAAGACTCGGTCGCGAATATGTAACTTGAACTGTAAACCTGCATTAACCCTATACCAAACAGGGCAACCAACGAAAGAAACAAACTTGATGTTAAAAACCTGGTGCGCATAGACTCCTTACGAAGAGCATCCCGTCAGATGCCCGTCATGCGAGTCGTCTTTATTTGAACTTTTTGACGATCTCTTTAAAATAGTCTCCTCTCTCTTCATAACTGTCAAACATATCAAAGCTTGAGCAGCCCGGAGAGAGCAGCACGATGTCGCCAATTCTCGACTTTTGGTAAGCAATCAGAACCGCTTCTTCAAACGTCCCGATCAGATAGGTCTCAGAATAGTCGCCCAAATCACGGTTGATGCGCTCTTTCGCCTCGCCCACCAGAATCAGAGTTTTAACTTTACGGCGAATCATATTTTGCAGCGGAGTATAGTTCAGGTTCGTGTCTTTACCGCCGGCAATCAAAATGACGTTTTCATCAAAACAGTCTAAAGCACGCGAAACCGCATGCACGTTGGTGGCTTTAGAGTCATTGAAAAACAAAACTCCACCGACTTTACGAACGTATTCCATACGGTGTCTAAGGCCATGGAAAGTTTCGATCGTTTTTTGAACGGCAGCATGGGTTGCGCCGTGTTCGCGCGCTAACAAAAGAGCGGCCATCAGATTTTCAATCGAATGTTTGCCTTTCATTTTAATACCCTTAAGCGAAAAGGCTTCAATTTCAGGGCCGGTGCGGACACGCAGTTCATCACCCACGTTCACCACGCCACCGATGTTCATGATTTGCGGTTCTAAAGCCGGTTTGCGTGAGAAGTAAAATATCTTACCGCGCTGAACAGCCGGATCACGTGCCAATTCAACGACGGCGTTGTCATCAGCATTTAAAATTGAAGTGGTGGCTTGGCTGGTGTTTTTAAAGATTTTACGTTTGGCATTCACGTAATCTTCCATAGTACGGTAACGCTCAAGATGGTTTTCAGCCAAATTTGTGAAAACCGTATTTTGCGGGGCAAAGTCTTGCACGTGTTCGAGCATGAAACTTGAAACTTCGGCAATCACCACTTTGGCTTTTACATCCTGTAACAAGTAATTTGTCAAAGGAGTATCGGTTGAACCGCCCACCCAGCACTCAACGCCGCTTTCTTTCAACATAGCTTCGGCTAACCGAGCAATTGTCGTTTTACCGTTTGTGCCGGTAATCGCCACCAAAGGTTCTTTAATAAAAGCGCTGATGAATTCAAACTCGCCGGTAATTTTAATACCTTGTTGGCGCGCGTATTCGAAAATTTTCAAGTGTGGAGCCACGCCCGGTGATAAGATGACTAAATCCTGCGAAAGAAAAGTTTTCGGAGAATGTGAACCCAGTTCGTACTTAACTGTCGTTAATTCATCCATCTGCTCGAGCTGCGCTGAAAGTTCTGGTTTAGATTTATGATCCGTCACCGTCACTTGCGCTTCGTGCTTCGTTAAAAACTTGGCAAGGGCTACACCCGTGCGGCCTAGGCCCACGATTAAAATTTTCTTATCTTTTAGTTCAGCAACATCTTTCCACATACAAGCCTTCTATCTTTTATTAATTTTTTATATTTTATCTGAGCTTCAAAGTTGCAAGGCTTAAAACCGCCAGCAAAATTGAGATGATCCAGAAACGCACAATAATTTTTGTTTCAGTCATGCCCACCAATTCAAAGTGATGGTGAATCGGCGCCATTTTAAAAATACGCTTACCCGTCAACTTAAATGAAATCACCTGCGTGATCACCGACAGGGCTTCGGTCACAAAAACTCCGCCCAGCAAAATCATCAAAAATTCATTCTTGGTGAAAACCGCCATCGACCCCAGAAAACCGCCCAGACTAAGGCTTCCGACATCGCCCATAAAAACCTGCGCGGGGTACGTATTAAACCACAAAAATCCTAATCCGCCCGCCACCATGGCGGCCGCTAAAGGTGAAAGCTCACCCGCGCCCGGAATGTGCGTGATCTGCAAGTAACTCGCAATCGTCGAATGACCGACGATATAAGCAAACAATGCTAAAGTTGAAGCGCAAACAATGACCGGCACGATTGCAAGACCGTCAAGACCGTCCGTTAAGTTGACCGCGTTGGCGGTGCCCACAATAACCAAAGCGCCGAACAAAGCGTAAAGCAAACCCAAGTCGTAAGAGAAATGCTTAACAAACGGAATACCCACGTCGGTGTTCAGGTTGTAATATTGAATCAGAATAAAAAGCGTTAGACCCGAAATCAGAAACTCGCCTAGCAAACGGATTCGGCCTGAAAGACCTTTGGTGTTTTTCTTTGAGACTTTCAAGTAGTCATCTATGTAACCGATGAATCCAAAACCCCAAGTAATAAATAAAGTGCCC
>JANPAD010000162.1:0-2287 GCA_031429735.1 Bdellovibrio sp.
AGCCCATGCGACTTTTTTCAGATCGGGCTTTAAACCTAATGTACGTGGCGAGTAGGTGAGGACACGATCGGACGCTTCAACACGCTCATCTGCAAAATCTAAAATCAGATTTGCGCAGAAAGTTTTCTCTTCATCACTACCCGATTCAACAACAGTATATACCGAAGGATCCAGCTTCAAAGCCGCCAGCATTTTTGACAGAAGATCTTTTTCAGCTTCAGAGTAAGACGATAGATTCTGAACCCGGACGACTAAAGATTTTTGAATAAGACTAGGAGCATCGTCCGCATCGCGCATAATGCTTTTTACACCCAGAACATTCTGAACGTAGTCAATATAGGTGCTGCGTGGGTCTTGATCGGCCATAGGATATCTTTACTCTTTTTCTTCGCCGGTTTCATCAGATTTTTCCTGAGCTTCGTTTAATTGCAGCAGAATTCTTTCAGCCAGAACCCGGTTAAAGCCCTTAATTTCAGCGATGGTGTCGACTTCGGCTTCTTTGATCTCATCGATGGTTTTAAATTTAAGCAAAAGCTGCTTTTTACGCTTCTCACCTAAACCCACCACGTAATCGAGTTCGCTTTCAAGCGAGGTCTGTTCGCGAAGTTTACGATGATAGGTAATGGCAAATCGGTGAGCTTCGTCACGCAGGCCCGTTAAAATTTGATAGGCTTCGGTATTAGTTTTAAAAACTACCGGATTAGCGCGTCCCGGAAGATAAAATCTTTCTTCAGTGGCCGCTACTTCTTCGGCGCGAAAGTCCGCTTGTGTGCGGGCTTTCGCAAGCCCCACCACCGGAATGTGCGTTTTACCGATCTCTTGCAAAATTTTAACCGCCATTGAAAGCTGCCCCTTGCCGCCATCGACGACCACCAACTGCGGTTCTTCGTATTCAGCATGCGCAAAACGGCGTTTTAAGACTTCGTACATGGAAGCAAAGTCATCAACGCCGGTGACGGTTTTAATTTTGTAACGCCGGTAGTGCTCACGCGCCGGCACGCCGTCTTCAAAAACCACTTGGCTGGCCACGGTTTCAGCGCCTTGAAAGTGTGAAATATCGAAACACTCAATGCGGCTCGGTCGTTGTTGCAAATTCAGTTTGGCCTGAATTTCTTCTAAACCCTTTTTCTTTTCGTTATCTTTTGAAACATATTTTTCAAAATGCGATTTTGCATTTTGAGTCGCCATTTCAATCAAGTCTTGACCCTTCGTGTCCGTCGCAAAACGTACGACCACATCTTGGCCCGAGCGCTCTTTCAAAACATCGTGCATCAGTTTATTAATGTCGTTACCTAAATCGACATTCAATAAGACATCGTCCGGAATAAAATTGTCTTCGTAATACTGATTCAGGAATGAAGCCAGCCATTCACGCGGGTCCTCATCAGAGCTGTTCGGATCAATGTTCGGCAAAAAATGTGGTCTGTGGCCAATCACCCGTCCGGCCCGCACGTGCAGAGTTTCAACCAACACGCCGCGCTCATCACCGAAGTAGCTGATGATATCCTGATCTTTATCGCTTGAATCGTTGATGACGGTTTGTTTGGCGATAATACTTTTGATGGCCAGCATCGAATCGCGCATTTTGGCCGCGACTTCAAACTTTTCTTCATCGGCGGCCAACATCATTTTAACTTTTAAATCTTTAATTAATTTTTTGCTGCGGCCTTTTAAAAAGTCTTTCACACCTTCGGCGTCGTTACGGTAATCCTCGCGGCTGATATACTTCACGCAAGGCGCGGTACAACGGCCGATCTGATGAGTCATACAAGGTCGGGTGCGGGTCTTAAACATGTGGTCGTTACAGTCCCGCAATTTAAAAAGGCGGTTCAAAAAGCGAATGGTGCCGAAGACGGCCCCGCCCGAAGTGTACGGGCCAAAGTAAAGGCTTCCGTCTTTTTTAACTTTACGAGAAAGATAAAGTCTTGGGTAATCGTCGTGCCATGACAACTGAATATACGGATAAGACTTGTCGTCTTTCAATCGGATATTATATTTCGGCCGATGTTTTTTAATGAGCGAGGCTTCAAGCAAGAAGGCTTCGACTTCCGTTTTGGTCAGCAAATACTCGATTTCAAAAATGTTCTGTACCAAGGCCTTAGTTTTGGCTGAATGGTCTTTTGAATCCTGAAAATAACTTTTCACCCGTGCGCGCAGGTTTTTGGCTTTACCGACATAAATTATTTTGTCAGTTGAGCTTTTCATGATATAGACACCACTTTGAGTGGGATACTCACGAACCCTATCCTTTAATAGATCGAACTTTTCAGATACCATTGCTTATGTC
>JANPAD010000163.1:0-2544 GCA_031429735.1 Bdellovibrio sp.
TGACCGAGGCGAAGTTGGCAAGACCACTCCCCGAGCGAAGCCCCCATAAAAACTCGCATCATAATCATGTAAGCCCAGAAGCTAAACAAGAAAGATAACAGAAACATCTGCGCAACCGTCGGCTCGATCGAAATTGAGCGAAACACGTCACGCGCCGAAGTTTTCATCAAAAACGAAAACAAGATCAGACTGAAACAACTGATTGATGTTAATACCAGCGTGTCGATAAAGGCCGACATCCAAGACCAGAATGCAAGCTGCAGTCCTGACCTACTTTGTGATCCACTCTGAAAATCTGTTGAATTATCAACGAAATAATCTGTTCTTTTGAATAGATTATTTCGCAGCGGTAGCTCACTGATATTAAGTGTGTTGTCCCGTTCGATGATGGGTTGATAATTTTTGTCGAGTTCGCTTTCCATTTAATTAGCATATCAACATCGGTTTAATTTTGCTAACCAGACTGGACTATGGTCAAAAACAAGGAGCTGTTGTTCAAGCAGCCCTTCTCTTGATGAAAGATGTCGTTTACTCAACAACACCCCGACAATTAGTTATCAGTCCGCACGCGAGTTGCATCGGCACTCGGCAACTGTGATGGGCATTGAGTCGGATTTTCATACGAAGATCCGTTCCAACAAGCATAGGTCGGACAAGGCGTTGAAGTGTTCACGTAAGTGCCGTCACCGCATCGTTTAACGCCGGTTGAATCCGATGAAGTCGTTCTACTGACACATTGGCAAGATGAGTTTGGAACTTGCCCTAAAACGCAAGATGGACAGCCGCAAGAACCGGTCGGAAGCGGAACCATGTTGCCCGTGCACTGCTGGGCACACGGCGCAATTGAACCATTCGGGCATTTATCGGCCGGAGCTGCTAAGGCCGGTTTTTTCGGAGCAAGTTTAGTTAAAAGATAGATCGAAACACCGGCGGCTAATAGAACGGGAGCATAATTCACGACCGTTTTAAAGACCGAGCCCATCCCGCGACCAATTTTACAAAGCAGATTACAGTTACGGGGCACATCACGGGCCGTAGTACCGGCTGCGCATGTTAAATCGGCAACCGCACCGGTTGCTCGGTCGGTAATGCCTCCACGAGGGGCTGCTCCGCTAGCGCAAGTACAATCAGGATTTGAAACTTCTTCATCACAAGTTAACGGCGATGTTGTGCTAACAGTCGCTGACGACGAAACAGCCGGTGCTGCCGGAGGAGCCGGCGGCGTTACTACAGTCGCAGTTGAAGCGACCGCACGGCACGAACCGCCCGGTACGACATCAGGTGTTGCTGGAGGCGCTGCGGGCGCAGGGCTTGGAACCGGTGTAGCACTGACCGGAGCCGGAGGAGCCGCCGCAATCGTACAAGAACATTTTAGCGTTGCCGGGTTGTAGGTCAAACCGCCTGCAATACAACGACTTTCAAGAGCGGCATCGACCAACAAAAAACGTCGATGCAACTGATCGCACGCCAGCAAATAATTTCTTTCAATTGAACCCGGCGCATTTGCAACACGGACGCACGATTCACGTGCTGAATTAATCTCTCTGTTGAAATCTTCACGAACACTTCTGATTTTTTCAAGGGAATCATCGTTTAAAACGACTCGGTTAAAATCAGTTTCAGTCGTCAAACCTCTGAACTTGAGTACGCCCAAGATGTATTCTTTGCTTTTATCAACATTCGCAGCTTCGGCGCGAAATTCGGCTTCAAGCGCGGCTACACTGCCCACTCGTAAATTGTTCGCCTCATATCGGCCTTCACGCTTCGTATCATTCGTCAAAAGACTGACTTCAGTTTCTGATGATTGCAAACGGCTTTGCGTATCGCAAGGGCCGTCAAAAAGAGTCGCTCTTTGAAAGCGCGCATCGGTTCGGGACGGCGTCAAACAAATCGGATTACCGGCAGGAGTTCCGTAAACAAGAGGGTTACAAGCAATATCATTTTCATGACCTGCCACAGAAGCGCAGCGCTCATTCGCCAGTCGAGTTAAATCATTTCCTGCAAAATTATTTTTCGCTTTTCCCACACTACAAACACCGTTTTCGTATTCAGAGGTGTACCCGGCTACGACACATGATGAAGCTGAAGCGGTCGCTGCACGTCTTGCAGTACGTGCATTAGCATCTTGTCCAAAAAAGAGTTCGAAGAACAAATTATTTTTAAGTTCGAACTGCGAAGTGCGTTTTTGTTTCGACTTCTCTTTAAGACTTAAAACTGCGCGAGCTTGCTGCCAGAGTGTTCTTAAATTGACGACGTACGCCGCCCGCGCCCGCGCGGACATTGTTTTCCATTCGGCCCGGGTCACATCTGGGTAATTGAATGTTTGCAGCATTCGTGCAACCGGCTTCGGCTCATACTGTGCACGAAGTTTTTCGTCGGTAGCTAAAATACGTGAAAACATGTCGTTGAAATTTGTAATATCAATTTCGCTTAAATTAGCGGCTTGGTATTTGACCACTTTATTTTTTTCACCGAACCACTGAATGTTGACGAGCTCAGGTTCTGTTGTGACTCGTATGGTCGGCACGGTTTCACCGGTTGTCG
>JANPAD010000164.1:0-6151 GCA_031429735.1 Bdellovibrio sp.
CGGTGGTGTAATTAAACAGATTATCTCAGGCATTAAACTCGCCTACAAGCCCGAACAATTGGTCGGGCGTCAGGTTTTGGTTTGCGTGAATTTAAAACCGCGCAAGATGAAATTTGGCATGAGCGAAGGCATGGTCATCGCGGCCGGCGACGGCGGTGCGAATTTATTTGTTCTTTCACCGGATGCAGGTGCTAAAACCGGCAGCCGCGCGAAGTAAGAAGGTTTTGTGAGCGAGCAAACAAAAGATAAAGCCAAGGTTGAAGAAATTTATTCGTTGTTTCAGGGCCTTGAAAAAGATTCGCACGATCGTCAATTTGACAATCAACTGCTCGAACATTTAATCGATTGCATTACGGCCCTTGAAAACAGCACCGACCCGATCTTAAAAAGACTTTCGGATTACAAAAACCACCTGAATGCACAAATGACGATGCGGCACTTGGCAACGATCGCCGTACCTTTTGAACGCTTTCTTAAGAAAACAATTCAAGACGATGACTTTTTAGTTTTATCAACAGACCGTGACCACTTGGTGGCCGCACGGGTGCCACTGCATTTCGTGCTGGATAATATGCGCTCGGCTTTTAACGTCGGTTCAGTTTTCAGAACCGGCGACACCCTCGGGGCGCAAAAGGTCTGGCTGACCGGATACACCCCAACTCCACACCAACTGCAGGTTGAAAAAGCCGCCCTTGGCGCAACTTTCATTATGCAATGGGAAACTCTTTCATTTGAAGAAACGCTAAAAAAACTTCGTGAACAGAAAATAAAAATTATCGGGCTTGAAACTTTACCACAGGCGCTTGAAATTTCGCATCCTTATGCCGAACACGAAGCGGTGGCTTTTGTGTTGGGTAATGAACGCTTTGGGCTAACGCCTGACCAACTGCAACTGTGCGATGAAGTTCGCCGCATTCCGACCTATGGCATTAAAAATTCACTCAACGCTGCGACCGCTGCAGCGATTGCCGGCTATGAATGGCGCAAGCAATATCAGGAATATAATGTCCGCGCCTAATTCAGACACCCCGTTTGAACTGACTCTAAAATCCATCGGGGTTTTTGAATCAAATCAGATTGAACCTTACCAGGCCGGGCGCCAACCCGACGAGATCGGCCAACGCGGGCGCATTAGGCTGCACGCAGGTTTTAATTTTGAACAAGCGCTGACCGACTTGGGCGGCTGCACGCATATCTGGATTATTTTCGGCTTCCATCACAACCCCAACTGGAAGCCTTTAGTTCAAACTCCCCGCTCGCAAAGAAAGATCGGTGTTTTTGCAACACGCGCTCCATACCGCCCCAACCCTTTGGGCTTAAGCCTGGTGCGAGTTGTAGATATTGAAGACCTCACCATTGAAGTTAGCGAAAATGACCTTTTGAACGGCTCGCCCATTTACGATATCAAACCCTATCATCCTGAATCGGACGTAGCCGAAGAAGCTTCGGTGGCGTGGCTAAAAGAAGATCTTCATGAAAAAAATGAACTGCGTTTTTCTCCGCTGATTGAAGCCCAGCTCGAATTTTTAGAGTCGAACGGTGTTCAAGAGATTCGCCCGTTTATCGCGCGACAGCTTGAATACGACCCGACGAATTCAAAGAAAAAACGCGTCGAAGAAAAAAACGGACTTTTTATTCTAGCTTATCGCACCTGGCGCATTCACTTTGCCTACCACGAAAACACCGTGGGCTTGGTTTCAATTGAATCAGGATATCAGCCCGAGGAATTGAACGAAGACAATGTCTCATATTTAGATGCCTACAAAGATAAAAAAATTCACCGCTTGTTCATTGATGCATTTCCTTAGACTGTATATTAAAGTCAATGTATGTGTCGCTAATTTGAGACAATGTGAGCGAGACTTATTGCGCCGTTTAATTTATGACACAATATGTGACGCCAATTTGAGCGGAGATTTTGACTAGTATTTTGATAGTCGTTAGGTTTACAACACCTCAACTAAAAATGATTTCATCAGATCGCCTCAAACGAGCAATCGCACTTGGCAGGTCAGTTGCATCTCTAATTACAAACGCTCTTACGAGCAAGGGGAACAAATGAAACAACTAACTTTACTTATTCTAGCATTCGCAATCACGGCAACTTCTTTTGTCAATGAGGCTGAGGCAAGAAGAAGCCGCAGACCAAGCAGTTCGCAAATAGCCTATGCACAGGCTTTTACTCAAGCTGAGGAGCAGAGAGCGCAGGCCCAGGCCATTCCACCATCTCCGTACACAAATGTTTGTGAGGTTTTTGTTAATTTCCGTTCGAGACCAGATGTGGTTGTTTCAGGCCTCACTGCACTCTCTCAACAGGAATGTAATAATTTAAGGTTAGACACAAGCGGAGTGCCTTTCGGCGGCTACAATCAAGACCCCATCACTGATCTGATTACACCTCGCTATTATGACGGCACCGGCCTTGTCTACAGTGGGAATTACTTAGGCATTAGCCTTAATTCCGCCTATGAAGTTGCGGCCGTTAGCAATCAACTTTTGTCACATCCTTCAGTGCAACCGCAATTGTTTTTCTTATACGCGGAGGTGCGTGTAGTTAGAGGCATCTGGCGCTAACCGATATTGGATTTTTTTATGCGTAAAAAGGCCGGCTAACAACCGGCCTTTTTCAATTTATAGCTTAGTCCATATGAACACAATTACGAAAAGACCATTTTATGAAACTCGTCGAAGAGAAAAAATGGAAGAATATCCCTGAACTTGAAAAAAACCAAAAATTCTCCTTACTACACAGTGCCGACCCAGCTCACATCTCAGTACGATATGTCGTCTCATATTAGTGTCAATTCGTATGACGCTAATATGAGAGGAGAATTTGACTAGTATTTTGATAGTCGTCAGGTTTGCAACACGTCAGCTTAAAATGTATTGATCAAATCGCTGCAGATGCATCATCACACTTGGCAGGTCAGTTGCATCTCTAATTACAAACGCTCATACGAGCAGGGGGAACAAATGAGACAACTGACAAAAGCCTTAGTTTTATTGATGACGATTCTTACAGTAGCTTTGCCTTCACACGCTAAAAAGAGAAGAGGAAACACTGCCTACATACAGTTACGTAATGATGAGTTCAACGCAGCCAACGCTGAAGCCGCACGCCAACGAGCTTACATTGCAGACATTCCTCGTTTAGTAAAAGAACAGACAGGTTACGCTTCAGGTTCTTGTGCAATTCGGATTGACTACGCTGCTGGAATCGGTTTTACAGGCGGACAGGGAGAGAGTGTCATTATATCTGATGCGCCAATTTCAGCTTGTGACTGCGCCCTGCTCAATCAACAACTGTCAGGTCCACTCGATTCGGCCGGCTTTACAACTGCGCTTCGAACGCAGCAAGTTACTGGTCCCTACGAATTACTTCAACCCGGATCACTCAAATATGCGCTACGTGATGAAGCTACAATTCAGTACCTTGATATCTTGCGAGCAATATACGTAGCTGGAGTTGTTCCTCGACATAATTTCGGCGATACGCGCATAGTTGTTTCTGAGGCTGTAAGCTTGTCTACTGGTTTCCAACAGAATTATTACTCCGGTGTACTCTATCCATTTATCCAGGCGATGTGCGGAGCTTTATAAGGCTTACGTGAAATATCTAGGAAGAATTCAAATCTTAAATAAAAAAAGACCGGCTTTTGAGGCCGGTCTTTTTACGTAAATGAAATTTATTTTGAATAACTATCTTAAAGCAATCAACTGCGCGATCAAAAGACTCACAACCGACATAACTTTAATTAAAATCGCAATACCCGGACCCGATGTATCTTTAAACGGGTCACCGACCATATCACCGACAACGGCCGCTTTATGCGCATCAGAACCTTTTTTGTGGCCTTTCAGCCCGCCTTTTTCGATGTATTTTTTAGCGTTATCCCAAGCACCACCGGCGTTGGCCATAAATAAACTCATCGTTGCACCGACAGCTAAACCACCGGCTAATAAACCCGCAAGAGCTTGAGGGCCCATGATGAAGCCGACAAGAACCGGAGCAAATACGGCGATACAACCCGGTAAAATCATTTCCCATAAAGCTGCAGAGGTCGCGATATCCACGATACGTGCAGGTTCTGGTTCAGCTTTACCTTGTAATAAACCCGGAATTTCACGGAACTGGCGAGCAATCTCAACCACGATTTTACCCGCAGCACGACCCACTGAAGTCATTGTTGTAGCACCCACCAAGAATGGCAAAATAGCGCCGAGCAGGATACCGATCAGTACGCCTGAGTTCGTTAATTCAAGTTGCATAGCGGCCATGCCGTGTGCTGCACGAACGTGATTCACTTCCATATTGAAAGCTGAGAACAACGCAATGACCGTGAGGATTGCTGAACCGATGGCGAAACCTTTACCGATGGCAGCCGTAGTGTTACCAACGGCATCGAGCTCGTCTGTGATTTCGCGTACTTTAGGATCAAGACCTGACATTTCAGAAATACCACCGGCATTGTCTGCAATTGGGCCGTAAGCATCAACTGTCATCACAACTGCTGTACCTGCCAACATTCCCACTGCCGCAATCGCGATACCATAAAGACCCAAGAAGTGATCCGCAATGTAAGCCGCAATCACAACGATGACTGTTGGTAAAGCCACAGATTCCATACCCACCGCTAAGCCACGGATAACCGCTGTACCCGCGCCGGTTAAAGCCGCTTCAGCCACTAAACGGATTGGCTTCATAGCGGTGTAGTATTCAGTCACTAAGCCGATTAAGGCTCCACCGAAAGCACCGGCCGCAAGTGCCCAAGTGATATTCTGTGATACGCCGATGATCGGCATCAAGATATAAGAAACGATGGTCAATATAACCGGCGGCAACATCAATGAAGAACGAAGTACTGTGGCCGGACGTGAATTTTTCAAGGCGCGCGCCATGAAAATAACAAGAATTGAAATGACCAGACCTAGGGTTGAAAGGATCAACGGCAAACCAACACCCATAATACGCATTGTTGCCGATGAATCTTCATGATTCAAAATGCCGGTTAAAGCTTTAGGATCAACAGTCAAAGCAATGGCCATGGCCGCAACAATGGCTGCAACCATTGATTCGTAAATATCAGCGCCCATACCTGCTACGTCACCGACATTGTCACCGACGTTATCGGCAATAACACCCGGGTTACGAGGGTCATCTTCAGGAATATTTTCAACGACTTTACCCGCGATATCAGAACCCACGTCAGCCGCTTTAGTATAGATACCGCCACCAATACGCGCGAAAAGTGCAATTGATGAAGCGCCCACCGCGAATGAATGCAGAATTGTTCCGAGGTGATCACTGTTTTGGTAAAAGTAATAAACCCCACCTAAACCGATGAGACCAAGACCCGCAACAGAAAGACCCATGACTGCGCCACCATCGAGAGCTACAAGTAAGGCATCACCTTTTGTACCCCAAGCCGCAGCTTGAGTTGTACGAACGTTAGCAAATGTGGCCGCTTTCATACCGATGAACCCCGCGAGGAGTGAAAGGAAAGCACCTAAAATAAACCAAAGAGCAGATTCAGTACCGAGTGCGTAAGCCAAAAGTGCGCCGACAACAACACAGTAAGCGGCTAGAACTTTATATTCACGCATCAAGAAGGCCATGGCACCTTCACGAATATAACCGGCAATACGGTTCATCGTTTCGTTACCAGCAGGCAACGCCTTTACACGGAAATACAGCAAAGCTGCGATAACTAAACCAACAACACCCGCCACGATCGGCGAAATGAGGTAAACTGAATCCATAAAGATGACTCCCTTATTTATATGGTCAAAAGTTAGAGTTTTCGGGTAGTTAAGTCAACGAAATGGTTTTCGTCTTTTCAAATGTCTAAAATCTGCTCAACTGCTTTTTTAACGTCGTTTAAATTCACATCATTTATGTCATGGGGTTTTGCTAAATCGGACCGTGAATAGACAATTCGAAAGGGAGTTAAATAAGGGGCCCATATAACCGAATTCGCTTCTGCCGAGTCACGGTCGTCGCGATAAATCGCCACCAGCTTTTTATCAAGTGCTGAAGCGATATGCACCCAGGCCGTATCGGGTGTGACTATGATATCGGAGGACTCAGCTAAGGCTATGTTGTGCTGTAAAGTGCAAAGATGATTCAAAGCCAAGACACCCTCGAGTTGCG
>JANPAD010000165.1:0-3005 GCA_031429735.1 Bdellovibrio sp.
AGTCCTGCCGCCCGACTTTCGCTTAGGGCTGTCCTTCAACCAGACTCTATTTTAAACAAAAACACCCTTAAATAATTATCTTTGTTTGAACTTGCCCAGTTTTTTAGGTGTGCTCAAATCAGGATAGTAAGTCGGTTTAAATTTCGTATTCGGTTTCTTTTTCAAATCAGCCAAAACCTCACGAAGAGCCGTGTCTAATTGCGGATCTGAACCATCGCGGTAATTTTCAGGTGAAATGTCGACTTCAATATCAGGGTCCACGCCGTGATTTTCAACTTTCCATTCATTGTCCTTAAACCAGTAGCTGTACTCGGGTTGTGTAATGTACGAATTATCACGCAAAGCGTACTGACCATTGATGCCGATCACACCGCCCCAAGTGCGCTTACCGACAAGCTTCCCCAGCTTCATCAATTTAAACGAATGCGGAAAGATATCTCCATCGCTGCCCGAAAATTCATTGCTGATGGCCACCAAAGCACCGCTGGCATACATAGGATACTTCATCAACCCCTGATAGCGAGTTTCGTCAAAGCCCAAAACTTTTTGCGCCAGAACTTTAAGAAGATGCTGTGAAACGTGGCCGCCACCGTTGTAGCGCACGTCAATAACCAATCCTTCATACTCATGCTCTTGATTAAAACTGCGATAAAACTCAGCGAACCCTTCAACGCCCATATCCGGCACATGAATATAACCGATCTTGCCGTTTGATTTTTCATGAATATATTTTCTGTTCGCCTCAACCCAGTCGCGGTACCAAGCACCCGCCAAAGAACGTGCGGCTTTCGTCACCACTTTTTCAGTCTTTGTGCTGCCCTTGCGAATCACATCCAATTCAATTTTCTGATCAGCTTTATTTTCCAGTAAACGATACAGATCCGATGCGAATTCAAATGATACTCCGTCTACGGCCACAATCTGATCGCCTAAGCCTAGACTGACACCCATTGCCGTGAGCGGAGAGTTGGCCGAAGAAATCCACGAATCACCTTTCAGCAGACGGTCAATTTGAAATCTCTTCGTGCGCGAATTAAAACTGAAATACGCGCCTAGCTTTCCAATCGGTACGCCGGTACCACGGCGGTCGTAATCGCCCAGCATTTCATAGCTGTGTGAAGTACCTAACTCGCCTTGCATTTCCCAGATTAAGTCTGACAGTTCCGAGCGGGTTTTTACTTTGCTGAGTAAAGTCTGATAGCGTTTGTAAACTAAGTTCCAATCCACTTTCGACATGTCTTTTCTCCAGAAATGCTCTTTCTGAAGAACCCAAGCCTCGTGGTACATCTGCTGCCATTCCTGCTTTGGATTAATTTTTATTTTTAAGCGCGCCGTATCCAAAAACCCGTCTTTTTTGCCGACTTTACTTTCGGTTGTGGGCTTTGCCTTCGTATCTAAAAGACGTAACTTCGTATCATCAAAAATAAGCGCATGGGTTTTTTGTAAATTCTGGGTTACAAAGCGTGCATTTTTTTGCAGGACTTCATTTGAACCGTCTTCAAATTTAAAAATATGCAACGATGGCGCTTCGCCTTTGCCGAATCGGTCCATTTCAAGAATCGGCTCAACGCTACTTTTGGTATAAATCATGCCGCCTTTTACACCCATGACGCTATCGTATCCGCCTAAAGGTAATTTAAACGGCAAAACGCGGTTATTGATGCCTTCAAATTCAATTTCGAATTTTTCAGGTTTTTTCTTTTTTTCTTTTTTCTTGTCTTCAGCGGCATCAGGCAAGCTCATATTTTCAAGTGGCTTTTCAAACGGATTCGGCGCTTTTGAGTTTAAAGCCACAACGTAAGGCCGTTTCGCAAAAACAAAGCCCAGGTCGAAATGAGTCTCATAATAATTCGGAGCGTACTCGCGAATACCGATAAAATACAGATACTGTCCGTCCGGATCAAACGACGGTGACGAATCGGCACAAATGGTATCAAGTAGAAAATTCAACTTGGATTTTTCTGTATCGTAAATACGGATTCGATAATTATACCAAGAAAACGGCATCGTGTAGGCCAGATACCTTCCGTCAGGAGACCAGTCAAAATCGCGTGCACGGCCAACAACACCTGTTTCAATTTTTTTAGCTTTTCCGGTTTTGATATCAACCAGATAAATTTCTTTTCTGTTATTTACGACCGCAAAAACATCTTCGACAGGAGATGCTTTAATTTGCCAAATTTTGCCCCAGCTCATTTGCGGTAGAATCTTTTTTCGCTCGCCCGTTTTCGTATCGATGACTACTAATCCTTCTTCAGAATCAGCAACCCCGACCGAAGCTAAAATTTTCGTTGAATCAAAATTGTAGCTCACCTGAGTGTAGCGCACATTTTTCGCCTGATCACATTCACGCACCGGGCCGCCGAACGGTGCCATTTGATAAATTTGTCCGCGCACGATCAATGACGTCTGAGTTAAATCAGGACTTAATGCAGCCGAATCAAAAGAACGCGCCCAGTTGTCATAGCGTTCAACTGTTTGCATTGCTGTTGTAGCGCATGAAATTTTCACCGCTGTTTCAGACTGTGTTTTAATGTCATAGGTGTAAATTTCAGCACCGGCTTGATAAACCAGAGTATTTTCATAGCCGCTTAAATTCCGGCAGTAATGTTCAAGGTGATTGGTCAGTCTTTTAACATTTTGTCCTGCAAGGTCGCATGAATAAACGTTTCCGACGCCTTCAAAATCTGAAATAAAATAAATAGTACGGCCTAAAATTACCGGACGCGTGATGTTAGTTTTAATATTTTGTAAAATACGTTTGAACGGTGTTTTACCTTGCTGAGTCCAAAGAACACCGGCAGTGCCCCCTTGATAACGTTTCCAACGAGCTGAATCTGATGAGTTACGCGCCAAAACCTGAAATCCTGAGCCCTGATAATAAAAACTGGCGGGGCCTAAATTTACTTTTTTGAAATCGTGAGTTTTAATATTGAGTTCGTACACATGAGTCGCACGGCGTGGATAAGCCTCCATACTCGAGGTGAAGTAAACCGTTTCGTTAT
>JANPAD010000166.1:0-5918 GCA_031429735.1 Bdellovibrio sp.
CGGTTTCGAACTATAGCTGGGCTGAAGTGTGCGCGCAATTCTCTCTTGCTAACGGCTCTCTCTACACGACTGTTGACGAAAGCACTTGCAACAGTTCGGTAATTCCCCCAGATAAAAAAGCCGCTTGTAGAAGTCTTGCGGCGTGTGTGAGACGCACTTCTTCGGGTTCAACTTCAAGCGGTGAGGTCGACAGTGGACGTTGCGACGGATTCTTACAAAGCTATCAAAGCAAATCAGATGAAACGGCTCAGCAGTGTGCAAAATCCGGAGTATCCTCAGTTAATGCTTGTATCTCAGCAGCGAATGCTTGCAACGGAGGATCGTCAGGAATTAGTGATAGCACGAACGGCGATAATCCGTTTGCAGGAATTATGAATATTCTTAGCACGTCAAACCGGATTGGTTCAAATCCGCAGGATAGTAGCGAATGCACGATCGATGAAGAAGCGGATAAAAAGCAGCAAACAGCGGACCGCATTCAGAGCCTACGAGACGAGCAGCAAGATGCTGTGACAAAGCAAGCCGAATTTGACGGGGAAATCGCCGACAAGCAAAAAGAAATTAACGAAGAAATTCGCAAAAGCAAAGATGAAATTCAACAAAGTGCACGTGATCTTGACAAAGAAGATCGTGAAAAGTTTACTTCTATTCAGAAAGCACTGCTCGAAAGCAAAAAGAAAAAATTTAAAAACCTGATTGCGATTAACAAAACAAATACAGAAATCGCGAATCTTGAATTTGCTCAACAGCAGGTTAATATCGAATTCAGTGAATCTAAAGTAGCTCGTAAATGTTACGATAAGGTTTTAGAAATAAAAAATAAACTTGTTCCGCAAGCGGCACCGCCGGTACCTGGCCAACCACCTGCACCGAACCCGGCCCGCAATTTTACATTAAAAGAAGCACAAAGAATTAAGCAGATACTTCGCAGCGAAGAAGATGACTGTTTAAAAACTGAAAGACTTTCCCGAGCGGCTCAGTTAAAAGGTAAATTGGATCGTCGTCAGGAATTAACAGACCAAATTTCACAAGCTAATCAAGACATCGCTGATGACGACGCTGCGATTAAATTAGATCAAGACGAATATGATAAATTCAAGGCGTCTCTGGCTGATGAGAAAAAAAGTAAGCTGGATAGCCAAACTCAGATGGAAACAAATTTAAACAATTCGTTAGCGCAGTTTCAAGCCTTGGTGGATAAGAAAAAAGCTTCGCAGCAGGCAAGAATTACGTCTCGTGAAGAGCTCATTCAAAAACTTTTGACTGAGAAGACCGCGCAGAAACAAAGATATGCAGAAGTATCGGCTTCACTTTTTGGCCGTCAAGAAAGTTTACAAACATTTTTAGATAATTGCTGCGGTTCAAATATTTCGAGAACTAGTAGAAATCGTAGCTGCGGTCGCTTAAGTTCAGGTTCACCAACATTGGAAGAACCTTCAACCGGAAACGGCGGAAGGGGCAACAACTAACCCGTAGGCAATAAATCCATCAGACATTCGCGCCAATATTCTGGTGCGTCTGTCGTGTAATCAATCGCGACTAAAAAGCCTTCTTTACCTAAAAACTTAGTCCGCGCAACGCGGCCTGAAAGTTCAAGATTCATTTCGTGAATGTTAAGATAGACTTCCTGACCCACTAAAGTATCAAGACTTAAATTCGATTTAAGTTCTTTGGCGACAAAGTCGCTGCGTTTAAATTTGATCAAAATTCCGGTAGAAGAAGCTTCCACGATTTGCCCGTAGCGGGCTAACTTCACCAAGGTATCCGATGCCAATAAGGTATCGATGGTGAGTTTGTTCATATCCTTACGGGGAGCTGATCGGTATTTGCGATCGGATTTGGTGCTCATGGCATTCCTCCTAGAGTTCATTGCTTACCCTTAACTCATCGGGCAGACCTAGACTAAAGTTGATAATCTAAAATGAGAATTTAACGATTACTTAAAGTAGATGCAGAACAATTGCTCAGCTTCGAAAAAAATAAACCCCTTATTCAGGCTCAGGTCTAAAGTCTTGTCGGATTTCAGCCGAAAGCAAAAAATCCGATTCTCAAAATGAGAAGACCAATCGAAACACTCTAAATCACTGACTAGCAAAGGAATTGTCGACCGCAAGTAGCCGCAGCCTCCGGAAAGGGCTTTTAAACCGGCTTCTTTAGCTACCCATAAAAACTCGGGGCGCAAAGCCTGTTCAAATTCTTGAGGCTTGCAGGTGCGTTTCAGCACATCAACTGATATGCGGCGAATTTCTTCAACATCTAAACCGTGTTTGAACTGTGAATAACTGATGCCGCCCAAAAACTTAGAATGTGAAATCGAAAAATACCCGTGCTCGGCTTCAGGCAGCCAGTTCAGATCATTCAACAAAGCCAATTGTTCACGTGTAAAATTCGCACTGAAGTTGGCTTCGAGAAAGCGACGAATCACCAAGCGGTTGTCGGTCTGCTCGGAAGACCAATCTTCATTTAAAATTATTCTTAAGCTTTCATCGATTGAAGCGGCAATAAAGTGAATTTTTTCAAGAAGTGAGGGCGTCGCTTGTTTTAATTTTTTTTTAGTTTCAAGCTGAGTCATTCAAACGCTCTACTTGTTGAAACGATCAGGCCATTGCACAGACTGACCTGATGTAATGCGCATCATGCGGTCTAAAGAAACGAAAGCCTCAAGGCGCAGAGGTTCAGGAATCAGCACTTCAGGTTTAAAAAGTTGCAGAGTCAGTTTAATTTTTTCAAGGGTATTTAATTTCATGTACGGGCAGTCGTTGCAATGACAGTTTTCATCAACGACCGGGGCTTGAATGAGCTCGACATCAGGACGCAGTTTTTTCATTTGGTGAAAAATACCGGTTTCAGTGGCCACGATAAATTTTTTGGCCGGGTTCATTTTGACTTCTTCAAGAAGCTTCGAAGTTGAACCGATGACCGTCGCGTATTTGAGAACAGCGTCGTCACATTCAGGGTGCGCAATCACGACGGCATTTTTATGCTGCTGAATCAATTCGGCCAACCGGGTGGCGTTGAACTTAATGTGCACTTCGCAGGCGCCGCGCCAAAAAATCATTTCACGGTTTAGGGTTTTGCTGAGCCATTTACCCAAGTGTTGATCCGGGCCGAATAAAATTTGACGATCATGCGGAATGCTCTGAATAATTTGGGCCGCGTTACTTGATGTGATGATCACGTCCGACAAGGCCTTCACTTCAGCGCTCGAATTGATATAGGTCACGCAAATAGCTTCAGGGTATTGGCGGCGCCAAGCTAAATAGTCTTCAGCCGGAGAGCTTTCAACCAAAGAACAGCCTGCGTTCATGTCAGGAACAAAAACGCGTTTTTCAGGATTTAAGATTTTTACGCTTTCACCCATGAACACAACACCGGCGAGCAGAATATTCTTTTGTGAAACCTGCTGACCGATCTTAGCTAAATAAAAACTGTCGCCGATGTAATCGGCGATGTCTTGAATAGCACCCTCTTGATAATAGTGGGCTAATAAAGCGACATCTTTTTCTTTTTTAAGTTTTTGAATTTCGTTAATCAGTTCGGCTGACATTAAAACCTACGTTCCACCCTTAAGGATCTGGATGATATTTTTAGACACCATCTTGAAGCTGTCGAGCACACCTTTGCCTTCGAAAGCTGAGGCTTCAACTTCAGGAGAATTGTAAAGATTAAGGTGTTTACGCAGGTCTTTAATAGGTAAAGCGCTTGGCAGATCGCGTTTATTGTACTGAATAATCAGCGGCACTTCTTTGATTGAATACCCTTGCTGTTCTAAGTTCTTTTCCAGATTTTTCAGCGAGGCGATGTTTTCTTCTAAACGTTCGGCCTGAGAATCGGCCACAAATACAACTCCGTCTAAGCCTTTTAATATCAGCTTTCGTGAAGCATCGTAAATAACCTGCCCCGGAACGGTGTAAAGATGAAAGCGCGCCTGAAAGCCGCGAATTTCACCTACTTCAAGCGGAAGAAAATCAAAGAACAAGGTTCGTTCTATTTCGGTGTTTAAAGCCACAAGCTTTGAGCGCTGATCTTGCGCTAAAGACTGATAGACCCACTGAATATTCGTCGTTTTACCGCCCAAAGATGGCCCGTAGTAAACGATTTTACAGTGAATCTCTTTAGCGTTGTGGTTAATGAACGACATTCTTTTAAGCCTTACAGTTCAACGCGGTTTTCAAGGGCGCGACCCATCGTGCGGTCGTCAATAAAATCAATGTCCGAGCCCATCGGAATGCCGTGAGCAATTCGAGAAATTTTAATGCCTTTGTTTTGCAGAACTTTTGTTAAATAAAGGGCTGTGGTGTCGCCTTCAAGGTCCGCATCAAAAGCAAAGATGATTTCTTTGATCGGCGGACGTAAGCCCGAAGCTCCTTCTTCAATTTTGTGAAGAAGCTCGGCAATTTTAAGATTTTTGGCCGTAATGCCCTCAAGCGGAGAGATCACGCCATGAAGAACATGGTAACGCCCGCGAAAAGCCGCTGACGACTCAATACGCGAGATATCCGATGGTTCTTCAACTAAGCACAGCAAGTCGCTGTTGCGGTGAATGTCATCGCAATAGCGGCAAACCGTGCGGTCTGTGTAACTGTAACACTCAACACACATGTGCACTTCAGCTTGGACACGCTGAAGTGCCTCAGATAATTGAGTGGGATAAGAATCTTTTGCTTTCAAAATAAAATACGCCAAACGCTGCGCCGTCTTGGGACCTATGCCCGGTAAACGACTGAGTTCGTGAACTAATTTTTCTAAAGCAGGTATGTGTAACAAACTAGAACCCCGGAATACTCATGCCACCGGTGATTTTTGACATCTCCTGGCTTGAGGTATCTTTAGCTGTTTTCAAAGCTTCGTTAACCGCTGATACAACCATGTCTTGCAACATTTCAGCATCGCCGGCTTTGACAACTTCCGGATCAATCGTCAGAGATAAAACTTTATTGTCACCGTTGACTTTGGCTGTCACGGCGCCGCCACCTGAAGTTCCGGAGAATTCACGTGTCGCAAGTTCTTCCTGCATTTTTTTCATTTTGATTTGCATTTGGTTGGCTTGCTTCATCAGCCCGGCCATTCCGCCCATCATACCTTTCATGGGATACTCCTTTGTCTATTCTGTTGCGCACTTGAGGTGCGACTACTCTGTGTTCTTGATCAGTTTAATTTCACTTTTAAAAACTTCTTTGGCTTTTTGCACGCGCGGATCATTTTGCCATTTGGTCATCAGCTCTTCTTCAGCCTTCACAACTTTTTTAGTCGCTAAACTTGAAGCGCTTTCGCCAGTAGGCTGCGCACTACTTTTCAGCACCTCAAAAGTGTAGCCCTGAGCTAATTCTGAATCAATAAATCCTTGCAGTTTTTGCTTAAATTCTACGTTTTGTATTTGCTGGGCTAAAAAGCCTAAGTTCTGCGGGGGCTGGAGAGTAATTTTTAAATTTTCGCAGCCAACAAATAAAAGTTTTTCAACTTGTGCACCAAAAAAAGCATCTTTTGTTTTGAGAATTTGAACGACTTGAAGCCAGTCTTCGCTGTTGAGATTCTGAGGAGCTTTAGGCAGCTCCTCATTTGGCTTTGGGCGAGCCGCCTCAGCCGCAGCCGGCGCGGATGGCGTTGGAATATTCATCGGCGTCGCAGGCGGAGTACTCAACGAAGCCGCAGGCTTTGCAGGCGTCGTCACCGCAGGCGCCTGACCTAACAGCGTTTTAAGATCAACAACCGAAGGAGCCTGGCTCATGCGAAGCAAAGCCACTTCAAAAATAATTTGCGTATCGTCTGAAAACTTCAGCTCTTGCAGAGATTTCAAAAGCATATCAAACAACATATGCAAGTCGGCGTAAGACACGTTCATGATTTTCAGAATCAATTGTGAAATTTCATCTTCAGGCAAATCAATGAGGTCAGTAGCGGTGTTATCCACTTTCAAA
>JANPAD010000167.1:0-3748 GCA_031429735.1 Bdellovibrio sp.
TTTTGCGGCCGGTCTTGCGCTGTTTGCTTTGCCGGATCAGTTGAGCTTGAAGGATTGGCCTAAGAAGCTTTGGGTTTTGTTGTCGGTTATTTTTGTTTATCATGTCAGTTATTATTTTTGGGGTGAGGGATTTCAGTGGGGGAATCTGTTTTTACTCTTTAAGATGCTGAGTTTTGTTTCTTTGGCACTTTATTTTTACAGTCAGGATTTGAAAGTTCAGGGGCTTTTTTCTAAGTTGAGCTATCCGTTTTTTGCGATGTGGTTGTTTATTCTTTATGTCACTTTGGAGCAGGTGATCCGGCTGCGTTTTATTGATGTGAATATTAAAACGGATGCCATTTTAAGTACTTTCGGCAATGTGAATATGTTTTCTGAGTTTGCGGTGCTCTGTATGCCGTTTTTGCTTGTTTGGACGCGCCATAAAGACCGTATACCGGGCCTTGTAAAGCTTGCGGTACTTTTTGCGGTGTCGTTTTTACTGCTTTACTGTCGCAGTCGTTCGGTCTGGATGGGGCTTATCATTTGGATAGGGTTTCTATTTTTTAACGGTTTAAAAAAATCTGAAATGATCACCTTGGCTTCGGCGCTGGTTTTATTTTTAATCGCACATTTTACGACACCGCAGGTGGACACAATTAATAAATTTGCGCCGCAATATTTTTCTGAGCGCGCCAGTCTCTACAAGGGCAGCGTACAGTTATTAGCAGACCGGCCGATGGGGATTGCCCCCGGTCAGTTCATGAGTGAAATTGTGCCTTATTTAATCGACAAAGAGGCCCCTTCGAATGAGTTTGCTTACTTTGATCAGCCCCACTCTGAATTTTTGAAGTGGGGCATTCAATTCGGGTGGGCTTTTTTGGCCGTTTCGTTGTTGTTTCTTGTCGCTTTGACTTATGAGCTGTATCGCAAATACAAAACGGATCAGTCGCCGGAAAAAACCGAATCGGCATTTTTTGTGGGGAGCTTTTTGTTATTGGCACCGCAGTTGACCTTTCAGTTTCCATTTGAAAATCCGGCTTCGATTATGGTGTTGGCTTTAATTTTCGGTTTATTTATGTCGAGCTACCGAGAAAAATCGCGTTTATCCATTAAGTATGCTTTTGGAGTGACCGGCGCCTTGGCGGCGGCCTGTCTTGTTAACGCTTTTGTATTTTTCGGTTCGATTTACACAGAGTCGCATTACAGCAACTCGACGGACTTGATGAGTGTAGTTTGCCGGTTCTATCCGGTGAACTTTAGAGCGTGCTACTTTAAAAATAAAGATCTTTTTGATCAGAAAAATGTCAACGGGTTTAGAACAGAATTTAAAACTGATTTTAAAAACAATCCGATGTTCTGTGATAATTTGCGTTTGTTGCCTGAATATATGAATTTTTCAAAGGATTTAAAGAAAACTTGTGAAGCTTTGCAGCTGTATAAAATTATTTACCGTAGTCCTCAATATTTTCTGCCGGCCTCGTATGAGACCTGCAAAGATGTTCGTGCGCCGTTTCAATTTGAGTCGGGCGAACAGTTTGGCCGCGAATTCCGTAGCTGGTTTGAGCGCAACGAGTAGCTTCTGTCTACTCTAAGACGTAAATAAATTCATACTACGTCTTTTTATTCCGATACATAGACTGAAAAGTTGATGTGGAGGAGAGTTAAGTGCCCATCCATAATGATGCCCTGAATTTATATTTTTTAATTGCGCCGGCATTGTATCTCGTTAATACAATCATTGCGACCTCCTTTGCCTTTAAATATAAAAAAGACAGCATCTATAAGAAGAGCGCTGCGATCTGGGTTTTCTATCTCATATTGGGTGTTTCGCAAGGTGCTTTGCAAAAGTCAGATCCGTTTGTGATCGGCATGGCTTGGTCTGTCGCTGCATTTTTTGTAATCTCGTGTATGTCGATTTTTATATCTGATATTCTGAAAGCTAAAAACAATTACAAAATGGACATTGTCTATTTTGTGGTGGCATTAGGTTTGGCGACAGTCCTCAAAAATATGAGTCTTGAGTTAGTCTGGATTTTATTGCCAGCGACCTTTTTTTCAGCTTATCCGATGCTGAAACATATTTCACAGTTTAAAAAGTTTAAAAAAAATAATTTTACTAAAAACGGTATTTTGATTTTTTATGTACTGGTTTCTTTGCACGTGATTGATTATGCCTATGCTCTCGACAAACCCCATTTGATGTTTCCGGGCTATCTATTGGCTTTGATGCTCGCGATCGGGGCTTCATGTTTTACATTTGCGGCATTAGTCGAGCGAGTTATCATTGAAAACGAAGTCAAAGAGCTGCTTCAGAACACGGCGCGCTTAACGGCGCTTGGAGGAATGGCGGCCGAAATTTCACACGAAATTAAAAACCCACTGACAGTGCTTTCGATGAACAACGCTCAAATGAAAAACAAGCTCGGTCAAAATCAGCTTATATTTGATGTCGAATATTTTCAGAATAAGACGGATGTTGCTGAGAAAATGTTGAAGCGGCTTCTTGACATCATGAATACCCTACAGTCGCATTACAATTCAGGGATATTTGATAATTTTAAACAAATTTCGGTGAAAGAAATTTTTGACGAGGCTCAGTTAATTTGCGATTTCAGAGCTAAGCGAGAAGGTGTGACAGTCACATTTGCCTACCCGGTTGAACCACTTCTATTTGAGTGTCGGTCGGTACAAATTATTCAGACGGTCCAGAATATCATTCAAAATGCAATAGATGAGCTGGAAGGCGTTGTTGCGCCTCAAATCGTAGTCAGTGCCTCTTCGTTCGATGAACAGTATGTCAAAATTACAATCTCAGATAATGGGCCAGGCATTGATCCGGACATCAGGCCATTTATTTTTGACTCTTTATTTACGACAAAACCTAAAGAAAAAGGCTCTGGACTTGGGCTCAGTATCTCTAAACGTTTTATAGAAGAGCATGGCGGGCGACTTTATCTTGAAAACTCGGTTGATACAAAATTCGTCATCGTTTTGCCGGTGACTCAAGTCTATGTAGAGAATCAGATTAAAAAGAAAGTCACCGCGTCTTAGAAGCGGTTGGATACTAACTATTGAGGTTCTATTTTCATTGTGCTAACAAATGGGTATGACTGAATCTCAAAGACAAGCTCTCATAGATTACCGATTAAAGCCTGTCATTATCAATGCTGCAGAAGCTGTTGAAAGCAAACAGATCATTTTTTGTGAAGACGGTTCGGCACGCCTTGATTTGGCTGGGCAAGTCGTACAAATGAGTCTAAACGAACAATTTGATATGGTCCTGCCGACAATGTTCGGTTTAAACGAAGCGCTTGTTCAAGCCGAAGAGGGTCAAGAGTTAAGACGTAGTTTTGAAGACGAATTTACTCAATTTAATCTTCTTTATGATCAGCATAGCGATGTTCGACGTTACGGACACTATGTGTATTATCCCGATCGTCAGCACCTGGTTCAGTTTGCGCCGCAGTTCTGGCACAAGCTTTCGTTGCTGGCCAGCAACGCTGAGTTGGTCAGAGGCCCCGTGCCTCATTCTTGGAGCGAGGCGCGCCGAATATTTTCAGCATCTAAGCCGGTTATCGCTGGCGCCAGCGTCGGCAGCAAAATTGCGGACGCCGTTTTAAAAGTATTAAGACCAGATGAAATGACCATCGCCGATCCGGCAGTTTATAAATTAACGAATGCAAACCGAACAGATATTTCTTATGATGACATCGTTTACTCTGCAGGACTTCAGAACAAACTTTCTGAAGGAGGCGAGTTTGTGCCATAC
>JANPAD010000168.1:0-2075 GCA_031429735.1 Bdellovibrio sp.
GGTAGACACGTACGTTTGAGGGGCGTATGTCGAAAGATGTGAGGGTTCAAGTCCCTCTTCGCGCACCAAATATTTCTCATTGATCGAAGTTAATTTTTAAATAAGGCTTTCGCCACTTATGCATAAGACAAAACGCCGAACACCATTTTGTTTCTATTTCATTTTTCAGTGTTAATGAAGTTTTTGACCGAGATTAAATGCGGGATCGGCGCCGGGCTCTTGATTTAATTCTTTCTCAGTTTGGGCTGCGGATTCTTTTAACGGTTTTAAATACCAGGCGCGGTCAAAAAGTGCGCGGCTTTGGGCCCCGGTTTGAAGCCGAGTCGAAATTCCGTTCGGCATAAGGCCGCTCAGCACCTGCATCATAAAATTCAGTGTTTCCGGAAAAACCGACGAGGCCAGCAGTCGCGCTTTGCCAAAATAAGAAAGCACGGTTTCGCTGTCTCCGTTTCGCACGGCTTGTAAGATTTTACGTGCAGCCACAGGGGCTGGCATCGTTAAGCCCGGAAAATTATCAGCCGTATTGAACCAGGCAAACTCTTTTTCGTGGTCGCCCTTGAATACGGCCTGAATTGGCGA
Source organism: Bdellovibrio sp. (assembly GCA_031429735.1). Classification (GTDB taxonomy): domain Bacteria; phylum Bdellovibrionota; class Bdellovibrionia; order Bdellovibrionales; family Bdellovibrionaceae; genus Pseudobdellovibrio. Next base: position 580 of record JANPAD010000168.1, read on the forward strand.
ACCGGTTTTCAGCAGAGTCGGGTAAACTGTTGTCACGGTGATGTTTTCAGAGCGCAGTTCGGCCGATAAACCTTGCGATAATCCGGCCAGGGCAAATTTTGAAACTCCGTATGGAATCATGTGCGGCACACTGACCCGGCCGCCCAGCGAGCAAATATTCACGATGCGTCCGCCGCCTTTCAGTTTGAAAATCGGTCGAACCAGTTTGACCGATTCAAGAACGGCGTAAAAATGCAATTCAAGCATGGCTTCAAAATCTTTTCTTTGCATAGCATCGAACGGACCAACTGAAATGGCTCCGGCGTTGTTGATGAGCACATCGAGCGTGCCGTAACGATTCAGCGTCTGACGGATGGCCGCCGCAAGCTGATCGTGTTTTGTGACGTCCGCCACGGCAATATGCACGGAGGCGCTCGGATATTTTTGCAGTAAAAGTTCGCGCGCTTTATCAAGTTCCCATAGCTTGCGGGCCACTAAGGTTAGATTTGCTCCCTCTTCTAAAAGTTCAAAGGCTAAAGCCAGGCCTAAGCCGCGCGATCCACCGGTAATTAAAACGGATTTGTGCCGAAAATCAAATTCGGTGCGACGGCTAGAAAGATAAAAACCTACCGAGGCTCCGGCGAATAAGGCTGCTGTTTTCGGAGAGCGTCGCGCTAAGAAAAATAAACCACCTAAGCCAAAGATCTGAGAGAGTTCTTTTTTGAGACCTGAATTCATGAATAACCTCCGTTTTAAAGTATGTGGATATTGTGAACTTGCGATCTTGAAATACACGTGTTGAGGTAAAAAAATACACTTCAAAACATGTCCAAGATTGCAGCGCCTGATCCAGCTCATCGAGGATCCTAAAAAGCAAGGGGTGTGCCATGAAAAAATATTGAATTAAACTTACGGAATTTCAACAAAGCCGGCATCCAGATTGAAATCTGTAATGCCCGGAAAAATTTGAACAGGTCGAGCTTCAACATAGACAAAATAAAGATACTTTTTACCATTCACGACCGCCACTGTTGGTTCGCCTGCACCGAAAAGTTCACCGGCACCGGTATTGCCATTACCACCGATCAGAATATTTTCTGAACTCCAGCAGTTGTTATTTGTGTAAGTGCTGGCGCAACTGCCGTTGGTTGGCGTGTAGTTATGCGAAACAATGTTAGCCCCACGACTGAAGATAAGTTGATCACCGGTAAAAAAGGGCTGATCCTCTTCGTCCGCCGTATTGATAACACTCGGCAATGTATCTTTCAGCCAGGTGCCGCTTGGAAAGCTCCCCGCAGTTAGACGGTAGACTGATAAATCATGTGAAGACACTTCGTCATCTGTCCAAATCGATTTAATATTTCCGCTGCTATCTTCATATAAATGCGGATTTCCCTGTTGGCCCGTATGTGTGCTGAAACCGACCGGTGAGATGTTCGGCGTGATTGTTTGAAATGAGTCGCCGCCGTAACTTGCACCATAGGTGACTGTTCCTAAAACTTTGTCTTTGCCGAGAG
>JANPAD010000169.1:0-1955 GCA_031429735.1 Bdellovibrio sp.
CCTGGGAAGGCCTTGATAGCCACTGGAAATACACGTGCACCTATGCACTGGGCCTTAAACGCGAAGAATTCTATAAAATGGGACTGTTTAAAAAATATTATATCTCTTACGGTTTTGAAGACACCGACTTGGGTTATGAGCTGTACAAACGCGGCCTTAAATTCGGTTTGGTTAAAACCCCGCTTCTGCACTTAACGGCCTATGATCAAATGCAGTACAAAAACTCAGCCCGCAAACGGGTCAAACTCCTAAAAGTGACCGCCGAGCTTTTTTATCTGCAACATCTGGATCGGCGCATCTACAATTTGCTCGGCGATTATTATAGGTTTCAAAAACCTTTTAAATCTGTTGTTCGCGATCTATTTTCTTAAATACGCTCTTCGATTACTTTTTTTGATTCAGACGATCGATGACGTCATAGCGCCATTGATTGAATTTACCAATCAGATCCAAAGTCAGTTTGTTGAAAATTTTGTATGGTTTTCCTTCAGCCGCAAAATAACCCGACCAGAAAACATAATTGTAAAACAAGATCCACAGCCCGAAGCGCGCCTCGGTTTCGATTACTTTCTGGGGCTCAGAATGAAATTGCAATTCGACTGCAGCGTGTTTTTGATTAATTAAAGATTGCCCGCGCCCCTGTTTGTAAACTTTACGGGCGATGCTGCGGGCCGTTTCTGCGGTATGATGGGTGACTTCTACCGGACAAGTGCACATCTTCAAACCCAGCAGCGCAGCTTGTTTAAAGAGTGCACTTTCACTGCCACCGTAAGCAATTGAATCCTCAAAGCGGATCGTGTGCTCACTTAAAAATTTCTTTTTAACTGAAAAATTTCCGCCCAACAGGTATTGGGTGGGTTTCAACTGGCTTTCAGTGCGCGATTGGCCGCTTAAGAACCAGCTCATCTGAATATGATTGTAAATCTCATCAAAAAACCCCGCTTGCACAGATAACAGATACCCCCCGCCCAGAGCGAATAAATCAATCTGTTGCCGGTGCTGTTCAATATGATAGTTCAGATTGTTGCGTAGGTGTAATTCGCAATCGTCGTCCAAGAAGTAAAACAGTTCACCCCGCGCCTGGCGGAGCCCCAAGTTACGGGCTGCGCTCACCCCTTTGGGTTCAAGGTGGAAGAAAGTCAGAGGCAATTCATACTTGTTTGCGAGCTTTAATTTAAATTGCGCAAACTCATCGGCCGATTTCCCGTTGGCAATCAGCAAAATCTCAATCCGTGAAAAATCGACCGCTTGGCGTTCAATAGATTTCAATAAACGTTTCAGATTTTCTTCATGGCCCAATGTCGGAATTATAATAGAAATATCCGGACTCATACGAAATACTTCTTAATTCTCTTTTTATACTGAAACGTCGCAAACCAATAGATTTTATAGAACGGAAACATAAGGTAAAGCTTACCGATGCGGTGAAGAAGCAAAATCAAATCCACGGCAAAACCGTAAGTTTTATAGGCGACCATCAGAAAAAAATGCCGCACAGTAAATTTAAAAAAATTAGCGACCGGCAACCGCACCCAGCGGTCACTCCACATCACAACATCATAGACAAAGCCGTAAGCTTTAGCCGAAGCCATCACGAAAACGTGACGCACGTTAAATTTAAAAAAGTTCACGCCCGGTACGATCAAGATTCGGTTAAGCCAACCAGGCACTGCAAGGATCTTAGCAGTCACCATGATAACTAAATGCCGCACATTGAACTTAATGAAATTAAAAATCGGCACACCCAATTTTTTTACCAGCCACCCGCCCAGACCGAAATAAAGCGGAGTCCAAATGTAGAGCTTGAAAATGCGATATAGAAAAACACCGACGTCAAAAAGCATACCATAAACTTTAACCGTCACCATGATAACTACATGCCGCACACTGAACTTAATGAAATTAAAAATCGGCACACCCAATTTTTTTACCAGCCACCCGCCCAGACCGAAATA
>JANPAD010000170.1:0-1916 GCA_031429735.1 Bdellovibrio sp.
AACTGGCTTTAAAAAATAGCCTTGGTAATGTCAAAAAAATCAAGCTGAGCGAGCCGCGCGTTGAAAGCGTTGTCGGTGATTACAATGACCAAACGACACTTTATACCGTTGATGTTCTTCGCGACAGTCAGATTATCCAACAAGCGTCGGTTGTTTGTCGTCGTACAGTCAGTTCAAGCACACATTTGTATTGCCCTCCACCGCCAAGCCATAATGATCGTCCTGATCCATGGCCGGGAAATGGTGGCGGTCACAGTGGCGGAGGCCATAGTGGCGGCGGTCATAGCGGCGGCGGTAGTGGTGGAGGTTTAACTCCAGGTCCATCGAATCCGGGCGGTAACGGCGATCCGAATCGTCCACCAAGGTTTCCGGGTTTTGTCACTGAATCGCATGAGCGCTCTGATGGTTGTTACGATGTTGTAGATCATTACACAAACGTGAGCTGCCGTATCAAAGACGTTCGTTAATTGTTGGAAAAAGAGCTCAGGTCTTTGAGCTCTTTTTCTTTTTGTTCGAGCTGTTCCATGTGCTCAAGTAGAGCGTCTTCAGTTTCAGTTATTTTTTGTGACGTTTGCGACGATTCGATGGCCAATTGCTGAGCCTGCGCGCCCTGATTTTTCAAAAGTAACCCATTCAACTCTTCAACTTTTTTATTCAGCTGAATTAAAAGCTCTTCGGCCTTTGAAATTTTGCGCTGAAGTTCTTTTGCTTCACTTGAAAGTTTCTTCTGCGTTTCTTTATAATTAAATTTACCTTCTTTAGGTTTTGATAGGGCCCCTTCGTTTAGAAGAGTGGCTTCAACCGCATTTTGTTCAAAGCGCTCTTTCATGCTGCCTTTTTCAAGACTCCAGAGGTAGTCGTCGTAATTGCCCGGATAAATTTCAGCGCGGCCGTCGCGAATTTCGATAATTTTGTTTGCGACACGTTTAATAAAACTGCGGTCATGGCTGACAACGATGATCGTTCCGCTGAATGCGGTCAAAGCTTCGCTGAGCGCTTGTACAGTCGCAAAATCGAGATGATTGGTGGGTTCATCCATCAGTAAAAAAGGTTTTTTCTGTAAAAGAATTTGCCCTAAGGCGACACGCGTTTTTTCGCCGCCGGACAGTACTTTTATTTTTTTTAATAAATGATCGCCTGAAAAAAGAAGTGAACCCGCAATATTCAAAATATCCTGTTGAACAGCGTCGCGGTGAGCTTTGTGTTGAAGAGCATCCAGTACGGTGTCTTCAGGGTTGAGGTCTTCTGTTAAGTGCTGGGCAAAATAACTGAGTTCAACTTGGTGTCCGTAAGCCAGCTCACCCGCAAGCGGAGTGATGCGGCCAGCGATTGTTTTCAGAAGAGTCGACTTACCAGCGCCGTTGACGCCGACAACACCATAATGGCCACCACGTTCAAATCGCAGATTCACATCACGCAGAATCATTTTGTTTTCGTAACCAAGGTTAGCGTGCTCAATGCGCAAGACTTCTTTACCGGTTGGAGTCGGCTCTGGTAGAAAGATTCGGCTTTGCAGTGGTAAGGGCTTAATGTCAATGCTCTCGAGTTTGTTCAACTGCTTCAGGCGGCTTTGCGCCTGACGGGCCTTGGTGGCTTTTGCGCGGAAGCGGTCAACGAAGTCTTGCAGATGCTTACGCTTCAGTTCAAGGTTGCCCGCACGCTGAAGCTGCAGCCGCTGAAGTTCTTCTTTTTGTTCGAAGTAGTCGTCGATGTGACCCGGAAATTTTGTGATCTCCTGATTTTCAACTTCAAGAGTGTGCTCGGTCGTTCTTCGCAAAAACTCGCGATCATGCGAAATCAAAAGAAATGAACCTTTGTAATCCTGTAAGAACTGCTCAAGCGCCATCACGCTTTCAAGATCCAAAAAATTTGTCGGTTCATCCAATAACATCAGATCCGGCTCAAGCCCGATCAGG
>JANPAD010000171.1:0-4364 GCA_031429735.1 Bdellovibrio sp.
CAACTTTCTAAAGAAGGCGAAACGGGCATTGACGTGATCGCGTACTCCGCGCATATCGCGGCACAACTCGGCGCAAACATTATCAAAGTTAAACCACCAACGGCGCACATTGAACAAGCTGAAGCGAAAAAAGTTTATGAAGCTCAAGGCATTAAAGTCGGCACACTCGCGCAGCGTATCGATCACGTTGTGAAATCTTGCTTCAACGGCAAACGTATCGTGATTTTCTCGGGTGGCGAAGCGAAGGGCACTCCTGAATTACTTGAAGAAGTTAAACAGTTGGCTCAAGGTGGCGCGTTCGGTTCGATCATGGGCCGTAATGCCTTCCAACGTCCGAAGAAAGAATCGATCGAACTTCTGAAAAACGTTATGGAAACATTTGCCGGAAAAACTCTTAACTAAATTTTACAAAGGCGCACTCATGTCAGATGCTCACGATAATCCGATAAAAGCCGAAAAACGACGTAAACTTCATGCTCTGCGCGAGAAGGGTATCAACCCTTACCCTTACTCATTCGATAAAACGGCCCATGTAGAAAAGATCGTTGAAGATTTCAGCGGTCTTGTGGCGGGCGAAAAAAAACCTGAAAACGTATTTCGTATTGCCGGTCGCTTGATGACTTTACGTATGATGGGTAAAGCCAGCTTCTTTAACATTAAAGATCAAACGGGTTCATTGCAATGCTACGTTAAGGTTGAAGAACTTTCAGAAGCGGACCGCGCGGCTTTCGATCTAATTGATCTGGGTGATATCGTCGGTATTGAAGGTTATGTTTTCAAGTCGCAAAAAGGTGAACTTTCGCTTTACGTGAAAAGCTTTCAAATTTTGACTAAAACTTTAGAACCTTTACCTGAAAAGTTTCACGGCATTCAAGACATCGAAATTAAGTACCGCCATCGTCATTTAGACCTCATTTCTGACGATGAATCGCGCAAGGTTTTCGTCACCCGTACTAAAATCATTAAAGCCATCAAAAAGTTTTTAGATGACCGGGGTTTTATGGAAGTCGAAACGCCGACGCTTCAACCCTTGTACGGCGGTGCTGCAGCTCATCCGTTCATTACTCAGCATCGTGCGCTGGACATGAAACTTTACATGAAGATTTCTCCTGAACTTTATTTAAAACGCCTGATCGTCGGCGGCTTTGAAAAAGTTTACGAAATCGGTAAAAACTTCCGTAATGAAGGTATTGACCGTACCCATAATCCAGAATTCACGATGCTTGAATTCTACGAAGCTTACACCGATTACAATTACCAGATGAACCAGTTCGAAGAATTGGTTTCTTCAGTTTGCAAAGAAATCACTGGTTCAATGAAAGTCACTTATATGGAAAAAGAAGTCGACTTCACGCCACCTTGGCGTCGTCTGACCGTTTTAGACGGTATCAAGCAATATGCTTCAGTTGATCCGGCTGACGAAAAAGCATTGGATGAATACCTTCAACAAAATTCAGGTAAACCGGTTAAACTAGAAAATCTTTCACGAGGCGAAAAGCAAATGAAAGTTTTTGAATTGGCAGCCGAGCCTCATTTATGGCAACCGACATTCGTTATGGATCATCCGGTTGAAATTTCTCCGCTCACAAAAATTAAGCGTGGTAACAACCAGTTAGTTGAACGCTTCGAACCGTTCGCCGCTTGTATGGAAATCGGTAATTCGTATTCAGAGTTGAATGACCCTGAAGAGCAACGCAACCGCTTGAAAGAACAAGAAGCCAAACGCGGTGTCGATGAAGAAGCGCATCCGATGGATGAAGATTTCTTGCACGCTATTGAAACCGGTATGCCGCCAACAGGTGGAGTGGGCCTTGGTATCGAACGCGTGGTGATGTTATTAACAGATCGTCCAAGTATACGCGATATAATTTTCTTTCCGACAATGAAAATTACTCATCAGAAGTAGGCAATGTATGGCTGTGAATATTATAAATCTAAAATGGATTTCGGTTTTCGCAGCGTTTTTTATGTTGGCCGCCTGTGTACCAACCGCTACAGTTGTTAAAGAAGAAGTCGGTGCGAACGAACGTGTGGTCGCACCGGTTTTAGTCGATACACGCCCCAATTTTCAGTTCACAGCTTCGCATTTGTCCGGCAGTATTCACCTCGAAAGCGGCGATTTTATTATTCTTAAATCGGCCGCTCAAAAAGAACGGATTTTTGACCCTGATCTGCAGCAAACGATTGAACGCCTGGCAAAACGCGGGATTTCGCCGCTAAAAAAGATTATTCTGATTTCAGATAAAGCCGATTCGTTAGAAAATAAGAAATGGACCTGGCTGCTGAATCAGTTAGGCGTGTTTCACGTTGAGCATGTCAGTTTAAAATCTTACGTCGAAAAAAATAAACCCATCCCGCAGGCCGAACCCGACCCTCAAGCGCCCTGGGCTGTCGACAAGGCCCCTGCAATCGTAAAAAAAGCGGACGCCTGTTTTGTCAACTGGTCTGAACTCTGCCTGTAGTTTTTGTTAAATTAAACAGCCGCTTTAAGATTAAATAAAACTGAATACATCGCTTTCAGCATGTCGGGGTCATAACGGCCTGAAAGTTTGTCTTTCATCATCTGTAAAGCCTCAGTGGGCTTCAGCGGAGTGTTATAAGAGCGCTGTGTGGTCATGGCATCGTAGGTGTCGGTTAACGAAACCAACCGACCGAACGGGTGAATCTCGTGGCCTGATAAATCCTGTGGATAGCCGCCGCCGCTCCAGGACTCATGATGTTCATAGCAAGCAGCTTTGATCGATTCCGAAATATTCGGGTGTTCATTTAAAATTTTAAGACCGTAAGTCGGATGCAGGCGCATTTTCACCCATTCGGTTTCGTCAAGCGGCCCTTTTTTACAAAGAATTTCTAAAGGCACATTACGTTTACCGACATCGTGAAACAAAGAACTTAAACCTAAATCCTCTAAAGTTTTTGCATCAAATCCGAGGGCTTGTCCCAGGCCTAACGAATAAATGCTGACGTCAAACGAGTGATTGTAAGTGTAGAAATCGTGCCCCGAAAGGCTGATGAGGTTGCCGATCGACTCAGGTGCATTTTTCATGAAATCCAAAAGATTCGCGATAATCGGACGCGCCTCTTCAAGAGCTTGACCCACATCGGGTGTTTCAAAAAGCTCTTCTAATATGGCAATCGAACTTTCGCGCAGGATAACGGCCTTTTCATCATTACTGATCAAAGCTGAATTCATTGAGCCGGTCACGTAATCGCGATAAATTTGTTTTTGTGAATTGTGAACGTAAAACGATTCACCGCTGTCGCGGCTGTGAAGCAAGTCGATTTTTAGATTGGTTAGTTTGTCGCCTTCATTCAAATAGGTGACTATTTTGCCGTCAACGAGCAGGTAAATTGAGAACGGAACCTCAAGATGAGGCCGCACTGTGCTAAGTCGGATGCGAAAATACTCTACTGGTGTCACCCAATCATTATACCCCCTTTTGGCGCGTTGACGCAGAGGTTTTTTTAACATGAAATAGCCTCTATGGCCCTTCGTCTGGAATCAGAAGTACAATATCTTAAAGGAGTCGGACCAAAGCTTGGTGCTTTGTTCTCGCGGCACGGTATGAAGACCGTGTTGGACCTCTTACAGAATTATCCGCGGGCTTATGAAGACCGCCGGGCCGCACGTCATATTGCCAGTCTCAAATCGGGAGACGTGGTCAGTCTTAAAGCCAAAGTTGTGCGTGTGGCTTCCTACAACATGGGTAAGTCCTCGCGTAAAGCCTATGATATTGTTGTTAAAGATCACACCGGTCTGATTCACTGTAAATATTTTCGAACACCTTACAAAGGTTACTTCGAACGTTTTAAAAATGACCAAGAGGTCCGCGTCGTCGGCAAAGTCATCGACTACCGCGGGCGTATCGAATTTCATCATCCTGATTTGCGCGACATCGAACCCGATGAAGATTTAAAAGATGCGCTGATTCCGATCTACGTTGAAAACGAAGGTGTCAGTTCGGCCAAAATCGGCAAACTAATTGAACTCTCTTTTCAGCAGGTGAAAGAATGGCCGACTGAAAAACTGCCGCTCGATGTGGTTCGCAAACACCGATTGATTACCCAGGACGAAGCCCTTTTTAAAATTCATCAACCTGATGTTGAACATGCGGCTCTGTACAACGAATTTAAATCTGAACCGCACAGAAGATTAATATTTGAAGAGTTTTTCTGGCTCGAGCTTTACCTTGCATCAAAAAAAGCGGGGCTTAAAGCTGAACTCGGTGTGAGTTTCGTCAAAACCAACAAAAGTGTCGATGAATTGAAACGTCTGTTGCCGTTCAGGTTGACCGATGCCCAGATGAAGGCTTACGCCGAAATCAGCCGCGATCTTGAATCGGGTAAGCCGATGAATCGTTTGG
>JANPAD010000172.1:0-22099 GCA_031429735.1 Bdellovibrio sp.
GAACATTTTTGTCGGCTGCATATTGAATAGCATCGCTGAGTGCTTGGTTAAATTCAGGGCTGCCCCAACTGGCGCTGATGATCTGCGCGCCGTTATCAACAGCATATATAATAGACTTAACCGCATTCGCCTCGCTACCGCTTCCGGAAGAGGTAATAAATTTGATCGGCATAATTTTAACTTTCCACGCAACGCCGGTAACGCCCACCAAGTTGTTACCCTGGGCGCCGACAAGGCCGGCACAATGGCTTCCATGACTTTGATCGTCGGTCGGGTTGTTATCGCTGTTCGCGAAATCCCAGCCGACCGTATCGTCAATAAATCCGTTATGATCGTCGTCGATACCGTTTTGCGGGATTTCCTTCGTGTTGAACCAAAGCTGATTTTTAAGATCTTCATGAGTCAGGCTCATGCCGGTATCAACGACGGCCACGATGACTTGGTCGGATCCTTGAGTCACATCCCAAGCCTTAGGAGTATTTATTTTTTTATGGTGCCACTGACCTGAAAATTTTTTGTCGTTTGGAGTCGTGTCAGTAAGGTAAACTAACTTATTTTTTTCAACATAAAGGACACTGTCCGAATTTTTTAAAAAATCGATTGAGCGATGACCAGCCGGTAAATCAACAAAAAACATATCAAGCACGTCAATTTGATCTAAGATATCAATATTTTGTTCTCTAAGAATGCGAACATGACGACTGCGGTCTTCAGTTTTTTTAAATCGGACGATGTACTCGTCGGCGCGGGTTGTTGAAACGATAAAAGAAAAAACAGAGAAATAAATAATTCGGAGTAACATAAAACCTCTTCAGTTTGAGTTACTCAGATGTTCGGCTAATTAACTAATGTTGACAAGAAAATGGCACATCGCGCGCCCGCTTGCAGCACGACTAAGGGTGAGGTTCGCCGACTACAATGCACGCGTCGAAACGTATTCACATTCATTTTGTTTTAAGACGACTTCGAAAATCGATTTCCGACCACGCAAAACCGCGTTAATATGAAAAACCAATTCACCTTCGCGAGTACGGCCCATGTAAAGCGCCGGTTGCGTCGTATCCATATCGACGATGTAGCTTTCGGCCATGATCGCACAGTCAGTTTCGGCAAATGCTAAGAAAGAAAATAAGGTAATCCCCACACTTAATAATAATTTATACATTTTTCCCCCGAAAAATCATGACACTGACTTACTAGAATCCCCAGACCCCGGTCTTTGTCATGAGGGTTTAGTACCATATTTCAAATGGAATGGGCTAAAAAACCTCCGAAATGCAATAAAGCTGTAAAGGATCCATAACTGTCAAAAGACTAGCCAGTTTGCTACCGCATGGCTTGTCGAACAAGTGCAGTTACGCCACAATATCGGTATGCAAATTAATGAATTTAAGAAGCAATTTAATCAAAATTCGCCCTACATCCACCTGAATAATTCGGGTCAGGCCCCTATTCCTGAAGTGAATCGGCTTAAGGCGTTCGAATGGCTTGACCGCTTTTATTCCGAAGGGGCAGTTTGCTCCGGCGCGGGTTGGAATCAGGTTGAATCAGTGCGAGTTCAATTGGCGCAATTTATAGGTGCCGAAACCGAAGAAATCGCATTTTTTCAAACAACCGCTTCTGCCTTATCGCAAGCGGCGCTCAGCATACCCTTAAGCCCCGGTGATCAAATTTTAACTTGGCAACAGGAGTATCCTTCGAACTTTTACCCGTGGCGCTTAGCAGCTGAGCGCAGCGGTGCTGAAATCATTCAAATTCCATCAGAAAATTACGAAACACCTTATGAAAAGATCTTAGAAAAAGTAAATAAACGCACCAAAGTGGTGACCGTTTCGTGGGTGCAATACCAAACCGGTTCTGTGACTGACTTAAAAGAAATATCGAACGTTCTTAAAGATCGTGGAATATGGCTTGTGGCGGATATTATTCAAGGAGCCGGAGTCAGGTCTTTTAACTTTGCCGATTCGGGTTTCGATATAGTTTGCTGCGGCAGTCATAAATGGTTGTGCTCTTCATATGGAGCCGCATTCATGGCTGTTCGCCGCGAAAGATTGACCGAGCTTCAACCGCTTGAAGTCGGCGCCATGACTTATGGCGATCCGGATACGGTCAAAAGTTTTTCTATTCCGACTAAAACAAATGCCAGCAAGTTCGAGCCCGGCTCAAAATCGATGATTGAAATTATTGCGCTAGGTGAAACATTAAGATTGTTTCAGTCTGTTGGGCTGTCGAACATTGAACAAGAGGCCTTGCGCCTTGCCGGAGTTCTAAGATCCGGTTTAAGTGAAATGGGTTTTGATATTTGCAAGCCTCATGATGGCGTAATATTAAACGTTTCAGCACAAGCTAAAACTGCAGCCGACGACCGAGTTGCAAAAAATAAAATAATAGCTGCTGAGCTCAAACAGCAAAAAATCAGTTTCGGTTTACGCGGACCGGGCTTACGGCTTTCAGTGCATGCGTTTAACACAGATGAAGAAATATCAAAAACATTGGCCGTATTCAGAAAATTTATCTAAAGGAATTTAGCCATGCTAGTAACCTGTGGACCCCGCGATAATGAAAAACAAGTCGAAATCAGTTGGCCGAAGGATAGGAATATCGGCATTATGTTGAGTAGCGGTGCCGATAGCGCCGTTTTACTTTACATGCTCTGCATGGGGATTATCCAGGAGCAAGAAAAACCTGAAGTGGTCATCAAAGGCATATTTACAATTCCTAAGGTGGACGGTGCAGAACAGCACTCCGCCAAGATCGTATCGTGGATTAATAAAAAGCTGAATCTGAAATTACCGCCGCCGACTATTGATGCGCCTGAAAATCTTGACAAGATGTTGCATACTGAACAGGTCGCGAAGAGCATGATAATGTTCGGACAAAAATATAATATTAATTTCGGATTTGTAGGCGACCAGCAGGTCGTTCCTGAGCCTTATCACATTGAGGGTCTTTATCCTCAGCGTTACTCAAAAAATCCGTACCCACAGTACTTGGGTTTGCCCTTTTTGCATTTAGACAAATCACATACGATCGATTTGCACTATCGGCTGGACACTACGGATCTGTTAGTTCTTTCGCATAGCTGTACGCAGCTCAAAGCAGGCCGTTGCGGCCGTTGCTATCACTGTAACGAAAGAAGCTGGGCCTTCAAGAGATTAGAAAAAACCGACCCCGGAACGAATTAAACCTGGCGAATGTACAAGGATTAAAAATGAAAAGATATTTTATTTACCCCTTCCTGCTTTTGATACTGCTCCTTGTCGGGTGCGCACGAATGCCCGTGACTGAACGTTCCCAGGCTATGCGAAAGGTTGACCGAGCGCCTGAAATTTTCGATGATTTAAAATTTGAAAGTTTGATGAACGGACTGCAGGCCAACATAGATTTTGTCAAAAACTCAAGCCGTATGGGCAGCGAAGTCACCTTCGGGCCTACGAAGATTGCTAAAAACGTTTACCTGGCCTCGCTCCAAGAGCTGGTGTCGAACGCAAAAGATATCGAAGAGTTTAAGGCTTTAGTCATTAAGAACTTCGATTTTTATGAAGTGTACGGAAATGAAGACTGGTCAAAAATAAAAACCACGTCATACTATTCGCCATTGCTCAAAGCTTCAAAAACGAAAACGAAAAAACTCTATCAGCCGCTGTATACAACACCAGCTGATATGATCTCGATTGATATTGATGCCTATGCTGAAGATTTTCCGAAGTGGAAAACCTTCAAAGAACAGGTCCTTGAACAGCGTACTTCAAAAGCGTTAGCGCGTGGTCGTTTGGTGACGGACAAAAACGGGACAATTCGTGTTGTGCCCTATTATAAGCGGGCAGAAATAGATGAAAAGACCGTTATCGATGCAAAAAAACATGCTTTAGCTTATGTTGATCCGGTGAAAGCTTTCTTTCTGCAGATTCAAGGTTCAGGTGTTCTTGAGTTTGATGACGGAAAACAAATCACTGTGGGCTATGCCAGCCAAAACGGACATCCGTATGTGGCGATAGGTTCGAAACTGTTGGACCGCATTCCAAAAGAAAAAATGAGCATGCAGAATATTGAATTGTATTTATACAGTCTGAATAAAAAGGACATGCAGAGTATTTTGAATCTGAACCCGAGCTACGTGTTTTTTCAAGAAATGAAGAACCGGCCGCAGTCTTATCTGGGCGCTGAGGTGGTTGACGGACGAACGGTGGCCACGGACCAGTCGCTGTTTCCGAAGGGCACGCTAGCATTTTTAAAATTTGAAAAACCGATTTTTGAAAATATCGGCAACCATGAACCGGTAGGCTGGCAGCAGACATCACGTTTTGTTTTTGATCAAGATACCGGCGGCGCGATCCGCGGCCCGGGGCGCCTCGATTTATACGCCGGTAGCGGCGATGAAGCTGAACAATTCGCCGGAGTTTTAAAAAATCCGGCGCAGCTTTATTACTTGGTTCCTAAAAGTGAATACATAAAAGCTCTCGAAAGCTCTGCTAACTAAATTACAACCCGGTGTTGTAAAGCCTATCTGATGTAACACTGTTTTTGTCAAAGACCTGTGCTTCTTGAAACATGAGGAGGCTCATATAGGTTTCTGATTCACTGCGGACGTGTAATCCAACCGGGGAAGCGAAAGCCGCATTGCGGGCTTCAGTGCTTTCCCAGTTCATGAATGCGACTTCATATTGATCGTTGGCGATGATGACATAACCTTTAAGTCCGTATGGTTTTAGACCCTCGGCCACTTCTTTAATATGGCGGCTGAGCCAAGTCATATAAGCGTCCGCTGTAATGCTGTCTTTTTTCAAGCCGATAAAAAATGTCGTTGTACCAGAGTTCCAGTCAATGGGAGTTCCCATAACATCGTAAGCCTGATTATGCTGAAGACGATCCGGAATTTGCGAAGTGTAGGCCGCACTTTTAGAATTTTCTTGGTTGAAAACCTGCCAGTGCGCCTGTCCGTAAGCTTTACCCGCATCAGTGGCGCGGACGTTTTGGTAATCTTGCTCACTGTTGAGGGCCACGAGAGCAAATTCATCGGGAATGAAAGCCGGTTTAACTGCCGGAGGAATCGCGACGAGGTAATTATTCAGAACGCCGGTGTAGATCGAACGTGTTTCGTTCATAAACCAGGGTAAACGTTGCTGAAAGGCCTCGGTCGTCATATCTGTTTTTTGAAACCCCTGCCAGACGCGGTAGTAGCCGGCTTGGCCTGAGGCGCAACTTGTGCTGGCGACGAACAAAGTTAAAGTCATGAAAATTTTTTTAAGGCTCATTGGTATCTCCTGTCAATTTTAAAAGTCGTTGTGTTGGATCGGGTTATAACGTATTTTTTATGATAATTATAATTAATGTTTTTAATTTTATTTATTATTTTAAATAATTCATAATAGCGAGGCTTTAAATGAACAACTTCAATAAGTTAGATCCATCGGCCCTGAAAGCTTTTTACTTTGCAGCCTATGAGCTTAATTTCACGACGGCGGCCCAAAAGGCAGGGCTGACCCAATCAGGCGTCAGTCAGCATATCAAAAAACTTGAAACTGAACTGAGCAGTGAATTGTTCATACGCGCACGGCGGAAGATTAAACTGACCGAAGCTGGGCAGCAGTTTTTGAAATTCGTTGAAAACTATCTTGATTCTATCGACCGTTTGGTTGATGAACTGCAAACCCAGCAGCAAAATCTCGCCGGAGAGGTGCGCTACGCTATGCCGGACAGTTGTTTGTTTTCACCCCACTTCGGACAGCTTCTGGATAAACGGTTGAAACAGTTCGAAGGAATCAGCCTTAAAATTGACATCTGCGACTCAGAAGAAGTCATCGAACAGTTACTGAGCCATCAGATCGATTTTGGTTTTGTGACCAAAACTGTGACCGACCACCGGGTAGAAACCCGAAAGTTCGTACTTGAAGAGTACGTCCTGGTGACGAACAACAAGCAGCAGGCACAGCTCAAAGGTTTTCAAGAAATTGCAAAGCAAAGCTTCATTCGGTACCCGGGCGCTGATGTTTTGCTTGAGAAGTGGTTTCAAAACGAATTCGGATCAGGTAAAAAAGTCGCGTGGGGCGATGTCAACGTCAAAGGTTCGATCAACAGCATCAGCGGCGCAATTCAAATGGTTGAGGGTGGCTTGGGGATGGGATTTTTTCAAAAGCATTGCGTGCAAGATTTAATTGATTCGAAGAAATTGTTTGTAGCGGGTAAGTCAGGGCAGTCAGCAAAAAACCCGATTCAGATCGTAACTTTAAAAGAGCAGCCTCTTTCAAGACGAGTGAGCCGGGTTATCGAAACTTTTGTACAGATGAAAACGAAAGAGTCTTAGGTTTAATTTTGAAAACATTTTGCGTAGAAGTTTCTGATCTTCGTCATTTCGTCTATACGAATATGATTTAAAATCTGTAATTTACCTTGTCTTAATGCTTGAAGGCTTTGTTCGCGTCGAACGTTCAGACCGTTTTGGACCATATCCTGAATCAGGTCGAATCGAGCATTTTCAGTGTTGTTGATCGACAGCGATTGATTGGTTTCCTGAACCATAAAATTGGCGATTTGGGCCAATCGTTCATCGGCACCGTGCTCGGTTTTAGTTTGTTCGTAAAAATTAATCTGAGCGCTCAGTTGAGTTGATTCTTGTGAAAATTGGACGATGTCTTCACAATCGCGGGAAGCTAAGCTCTGAAGGCTGGCGAAGGTAAGAGTCAGAACTGTGATGACTTTAAGGCTTAAATTGAGATTTTTCATAATTGCTCCTCTTGACCCTTGTTATTTCAAAGTTGGTGCCGCTTTTAAGGGCGCTAAAATCGTTTACAGTGTTCTTTTTTCAAAGAGTGTCATGCGCTTTTCAAAAGCTATACGCCTCATTTTGAGAGCCAAATCGCATATATTTAAATAGAAGCTAAATCGAAACCGTGGAATTTCGCGTCGATCGTCCAGATTAAAAATTCGCTTGGCTAACGGGCATGGTTTGAAGTATTCTTAGGGCTCACTGAGTCTCTTCTGATAGTTCTGGCATTGTGCTTGGTTCTTCTGAGGGTCCGCGATCATATCCCTTGGAGGAATTATGAGCAAAAAAATCTACGTAGGTAACTTATCATATAACATGGACGACCAAAGCTTAGGCGACGTTTTCGCAGCTTTCGGTACTGTTGAATCTGCAAAAATCGTTATGGATCGCGATTCAGGTCGTTCTAAAGGTTTCGGTTTCGTTGAAATGACTTCTGATTCAGAAGCTGCAACAGCAATCGAAAAATTAAACGGTTCTGAGCAATTAGGTCGCGCAATGAACGTTTCTGAAGCTAAACCAATGGCTCCTCGTGAACGTGGTGCTGGCGGCGGCGGCGGACGTTCTGGCGGCGGTGGTGGCGGCGGCGGCTTCAATCGCAATCGTTACTAAGCTTTATACAAAGTTAAGTAAATTTATTAAGAGCTGCATATTATGTGCGGCTCTTTTTTTTTGTGGAATAGCCCACGCACAAACCTTCGATCTCTACTCTGCCAAAAGCGCGTTTAAAACAAAATCTATCAACGCTTACCCAGTTATTATTTTTATTCATGGTGGCGCTTGGCTTGCCGGGGATAAATCTGATTACAAAGATACGGCGCAGACTTTCACCCAGAGCGGTCTCTGCTTTGTTGCAATCAACTACCAATTAGCTCCTTCTTCGAAACATCCCCAGCCTATTCAAAACTTGAAGCAGGTTTTAAACGATCTTAAAAACTTAAAAGACAAACCGAACTGTGATCTGAACAACCTGTATTTAGTCGGACACTCGGCGGGTGCCCATTTAATTTCATTTTGGGCCGCTCAGAATGACGATTCGCGGGTTAAAGGTTTTGTCGGCATAAGCGGAATTTATGACCTTAGGAATTTGGCGAAAGTTTGGCCGGGCTATATCGATTGGTTTATCAAGCCTGAATTCGGTGCTGAGGCCGGTTGGCCCGCAGCTTCGCCGACTTTGCTTAAAATGAAAAGCACGTCACCATGGGTTTTGATTCACTCAAAGAATGATGAGCTTGTAGACCAGAACCAAACGATCAGTTTTATGAAGAGTCTTCAGAAACAAAAAATTCAGGTGGAGTTTTCAGAATCGGAACAAGAAACGCATTTCGGCATCATTCAAAATATGGGTCGTAAAACTAGCTTGGTAACAAAGACGATTATCGGTTTTGCGAAAAATAAAAAACTTAACTAGCGTTCTTCAAATAACAAGGTTTGCGGATTAAATTTCAGAAGAGTCTTTTGATTATCGATAAAAGATTTGTTAATGCCATCGGCATCGCCCGCCAACAACTCACTTAAAAATAAAAACTCAGAAACTTCAACGGGATACGTCCCACCAAGTTGCACGTCGCCCGGAAATTCGGCCCCGGGTTTGGGGTACATGGTGCGGCCTTTCGCAAATAGCGTACCCATGTTTTCATTTTGTTTTAAAAAGCTGATGCGCCAGAAGCCGCGGTAAACATTTCCGCAACGGTCGCGGTATGTATCTGAGATAATCGCCGTGTAGTAGATATCGGCACGTTGACAGTAATACTGGCCTGCTGAATTTTTATAACGTGAAGGCAATAAGCAGGCCGGGTCATCGAACTTTAAGCGAGACAGGTTAAAACCGGCCGCATCGAATAAATGATAATACTTGAGAGTTTGATCTGCATGGGTCGGATAGAGCGGCGACTCAGCACAGTTTAAAACCTTTCTTTTAATTTGATTCAATTCCACCGGGCTTGAGACGTAGTCCGGAACAGGCGACCAAGGGTTTAAAGCCGGATGAGTGGGGTTATCAGATCCGGTTTCACCGTCGAAGGCGAAAGCAGAAAACGTAATAAGAAACACCATTGAAATGAGAGTTCTGTTCATGAACTCCTTATGTCACACGCCGAGAGCCGCTGCCAAGTTTTTTCTTTATGTTTGAGAGGCTATAGGTCGCTTTTAAAATCGCCGAGTTTCATTCTCGGTAACAAGTAAACTAGAGTCTTTAGGCGGCGCAGAAAAATAAAAATCAGGTGATAAAAATTATCAGGCCTGATCATAAATTCACGCATCTGAACGACGCCAAGACCTAACGGAAACTGAAGGCTAAATAGAAACATCTGTAAAATATTTTTAAAATAGAGGCTAAAGTCCCCGGTCGGGGGGCTTACGCGTTCCGCGGGAATTAAAAAAAGATAGCGTTCGCCCCAGAGCTTCTTTTGTCGGCGCGCGAAATAAAATGGTGAACTGGTCTTTTCTTGTCGGTCGCCTTTAAGATGAATGGCGGTGGCAAAGGCTGCGACCTGCCGGCCGTCGGTTAAAACGTTCTCGTCGCCGAGTACTGCTCCCGTTCGGCTTTCAAGGTAGTTTAAAGTATAATTGGATTTACCGTACAGCGAAGCGCGCGGGTAAACTGAAGCTTTTGCGTTTTCAACAGTACCGGCACTGTGAATGCGGTGCCAACCTTGCCGATCCAGCAGTTCGCCTGAAAACGATAAAAACAGCAGGTACAGGATTTCGTCGGTGAGTTCGTCCGAAGGGGCTTGCACACTGATTTTAATCTGACCGTGGTGTTGACGGATCAGTACTTTATGTTCACGGCTGTAAATGCAAATGCGAAAGCAGCCGTTTTGATAAACTTGGCATAGCGGCGTTGAGAACAATTTGAACGAATTTTTTAAAAATCCGGATGTGTCGGCTGGGCAGAGTCGAAGATGGACAGCATTTGTTTGAGATAGCGGTGCTTTGTTAAAATGGCGGAAGAGATCTTTTAACAACAGAAGCTGCGGTTGAAATTCAGGTTTAGTTTTTGTAATATACAGATTTGAAATTCCGAAACTAAAAATTTCAGCCATGGTTCTGCCGATAAAGAAGAGCAAAAGACTGGTGCAGTGTTTTGAGTTGCGCCCAAAGTGTTTTAAAAATACCTTTAATCAATCCCGCACCGTAAAAGAACCAAAGTGCAAAACTGTAAAAACCGACTTTAAAAGAAAGCCGACGGTGAGCCGCAAAGTATCGCATCTGTATAGCGACTTGAAGGGCGGCCAAAATTATGATGAAAGGTATAAAATAGTAAACCGCGCAAAATGCGATCAACAGTGGCGCGAAAAACAAGGCGATATTTTCTAAAACTATAAATCGTGTCAAAATTTGTCCGCGGCCCACTCCGTAATAAAATATCTGCCACATAAACTTTTGTAATGTGCTTCGGCGCTCGTGCCAAACAAAAAGTTCTGGAGTCGAAAGCATTTTAAACGACCGACGTTTAAGCTCATAGAGAAGGTGATTCTCTTCAGCCGTAACCAGAGTTCCGTCAAATTGAATTTCAGGCCATAGGGTTCGTTCGACAAACAAGTTACAGAGCATTAAATTAAATTGATCTCCAACGGAGTTTTTTGTTCCGTCGGGTTTTTTATATCGTCCGGCGACCGGTCCGACGATACAGCTTTCCTGTAAAATCCATCCGGTCAAGTCGGCGGTGGAAGGCCCGTTGGGAGGAGTGAGGTTTGGTCCGCCTAAAACATTCATTTCAGGATACTGTGTACGAAGCTGTGTAAATGTGGAAAAGAAATTCTCCGGCACTTGAACGTCATCATCTAAAAATAGAATCCAAGGAGTTGCTACTGTCTGAAGCAAAACGTTGCGCCCCTGTGCGGGGCGAACCCGGCTTGGTAACGACACGAGCTCAATCGATAGTCTGTCTGAAGCATAAGACTGAATTTTCTTTTGCAGCGACTCGCTTAAAACTTCACCGTTAAGCACTAATTTCAGATAGGCGTCTATAGGACTCTGCAGCAAAGAAGTTCGAACCGACGAAAGACATTTATTGAGAAGCTCAAAACGATCATAAGTCGCAATGATAATGGTGAGTTGCGGGCTGCTGGTCATACTTGATCATGTCCTCTGCTGCTTAAGTTGTCTACGGAATCTCTGGTCGGATCTCTTTACGAAACAAACTTTTTTGAATAAAGTAACAAAATATGGGAATTCAAAACGTCATAATTTCATGGATTGAAAAAAAGACCGGCCAGTTGAATGACGTTCAAATCGTGACCTTAGGCCTTTGCGCCGAGCATTTTGAGAAGAATGAAACGTCTGAAATCCCATCACATCTTTTTAATAGAATTCACAGCCCTTCGAAGCGAAAAAAACTGGGCATTACATATACTCCTGAATCCGTCAGAGAAGAACTAGCCTGTCGGGTTTTGGATCACCTGAGTCAGGCTTTTGATTACGATAAAGTCCGCATCAGCGACCCTTGCTGCGGAAGCGGTGCGTTTTCGATCAGCGTGATTGAGGAGTTGGTGCGTCGCGGACTCAAAAGAGAAAAAGCTCTGGCGCAGAACATTTTTTTCAGTGATATCGATCCGTTTTCCGTAGGCCTGGCGATGCTGAACATCTATTTTCACTTTGAGCGACATGGAATTAATTTGATTCATGAAAATATACGGATAAATACAAAAGTTCAGGACTTCATTCGCAGCGAAGACCGATTTCATGCGTTTATTACGAATCCGCCTTATATTAAACTGCAAAACGTCCCTCTAAAAAGCCGAGAGTTTTTAAAAAACCGCTATGCTCCGTACTTTTCAGGGTCGCCCGGTTTGTCGACTTTATTTTTGGTCGCGATGAGCGAACGTCTGATCCGACATGGTGCGGTGGGCGTGATTACACAAAACAATCTGTTTACGTCGAACTCCGGAAAATCAGTCAGAAAACTTTTGAAGGATAAAGTTTTTAAAATTGATACCTTCGGCTCGTCGGCTGTTTTTAAAGATGTGATGACAAGTACCTGTCTATTCTACTTTTCAACTGATGATCAAAATGAGTTTCAATTTCGAAAGATTTCAGACGCGAGTGATTTTCGGAAAAAATCAGTGCTTTGTAAAAATCGTGATTTAAACCCGGGCAAGTGGAGGCAGGGTTCGGTTGACGATCTCGAAAATTTAAAAAAACTTGAAACTCAGGGAATCGCTTTAGGGCAAGCGTGTCGGATTTGGGTGGGCATTGCTACACAGTTTGACAAGGCCTTTACAGTTTTTAAAAAAGGCTCCATTTGGGTAAGTCTGTCGCCGGATGGACGCCAAATTAAAGTCGAAGCCGGTGTTGTTAAACCGCTTGTTCGTGTTTCAGATTTAACAGACGCAGAATCTTTAAAAGAAAATAAGCGGGGAGTGATTTATCCTTATCGTATGCAAAAAGATAGAGCGGTGGCCATATCTGAATCCGAGCTTAAAAAGAGTTACCCTAAGGCCTATCAAGCCCTTCTCTGTTGGGAGACTGAGCTTCTCAAGCGCGAAAAAGGCCGCATCAAAAAACAAGATTGGTACAAGTGGGGACGAATTCAAAGTATGATTCCCATCAGACAGAAGCTACTGACAAAGACTTTCAACAAAGGTCCGCGGTTTTATCTCGATGAAGGAGCCAGTTTATTTTCGAACGGTTATGCAGTTGTACCGTTGAGCACGGCATACGATATCTTGTTTGTTCAAAAAGTTCTGAACAGCAGGGTTTTTGATTACTATGCAAAATTAACGTCAGTTGAAATTGAAGGCGAATACCAGTGCTATCAAAAAAACTTTATCGAAAATTTTTGCCTTCCAAATATTACCGCCCAAGACCAAAAAAAATTAATCAAACAAAAAAATTTCGATCGTTTTTTGGTTAAGTACTACGGACTTCAAAATATTTCAGTCTAGCGACGAAAAACTACTGCGCGATCCAGCCGCCATCCATGTTCAGAGACATGCCTCGTATCTGCTGAGCGGTGGGGCTGCAAAGAAACACAGTGGTTTCGCCAATTTGTTCGGGCGTCACAAATTCAAGTGAGGGCTGTTTTTCAGACAAAAGTTTTTCGCGAGATTCGGTTTCGCTTAAGCTCAAGCGGGCCGCCTGGTCGTCGATTTGTTTTTGAACGAGCGGAGTTAAAACCCAACCCGGGCAAATCGCATTGCAGGTGATGCCGGTCTTGGCCGTTTCAAGAGCCACGGTTTTAGTTAAACCGATAATTCCGTGCTTAGCTGCCACGTAAGCCGATTTGTTAGCCGAAGCAACGAGACCGTGCACGGAGGCCACGTTAATAATGCGGCCCCAGTTTTTAGCTTTCATAGCAGGTAAAGCGTTTTGAATTGTGTGGAAGGCTGAAGATAGATTGATGGCAAGGATCGAATCCCATTTTTCAGCCGGAAAGCTTTCAATTTCGGACACATATTGAATTCCGGCGTTGTTGATGAGGATATCAATTTCACCCAAGGTGGCACGTGCTTCAGTAAAAAGATCTCTGATTTGTGACGGTTTTGACATATCGGCGCCATGGTAGAAAGTTTTAATGCCGTACTCTTTTTGTAACTTATTTTGAATACCTGTCACCGTTTGTTGATCGGCGAAACCATTCAGCACAATATGACAGCCTTGTTGCGCAAGACTTGTGGCAATACCCAGACCGATGCCGCTGGTAGAGCCTGTTACAAGAGCGGTTTTATTTTTAATCGACATAGCAAACCTCGGATTTAATTAAACAAGTCCTGTGACGTAATAAACCGCAATCACGAAAAATACAGCCACGGTTTTTAAACATGTAATAGCGAAAATATCTTTGTACGACTGGCGATGCGTAAGCCCCGTTACTGCAAGCAGCGTGATAACGGCGCCATTGTGCGGAAGTGTATCCATTCCACCGCTGGCCATTGAAGCGATACGATGCACAACTTCAAGAGGGATTTGCGCAGCCTCGGCCATTTTAATAAATGTTTCAGACATGGCAGCCAAAGCGATGCTGAGTCCGCCCGAAGCTGAACCGGTAATTCCAGCCAGAGTTGTGACAGTGACAGCTTCATTCACCAGAACATTCGGAATGCTTTGCAAACTTTGTTTAACGAGCAGGAAGCCCGGAAGGGCCGCGATGATGGCACCAAAGCCGTATTCTGAAGCCGTGTTCAGCGATGCTACGAGAGCGCCTGAAATTGCTACTTTTGAAGCGTCAGCAAATTTTGAAAAAACCGTTTTAAAAGCCATGATAAAAATTGAAAGAATACCAACCACCAAGGCGGCTGTAATGGCCCAGACACTGGCCACCGTCGCTACGCTGACGGTAACGGCGTGATCCATGCCCTCAAGTTGAATATTGGCTGCATCGCCATAGTGAGCCTTAATGAGCGGAACAAAAAGCTTATTCAGCACAACAACTAAAATCAGCGGAATAATGGCCAGCCAAAAAGGCGGAAGTCTGTCTGTGGCGATTTCTTGTGGTTCGTGAATGTGGCCTGCGCCGTAGCCCTCACCGTTTTTTTGAGCTTTTCTTTTTTGCCATTCAATATAAAGCAAGCCGAATAAGAAAACGAAGATAGCACCGGAAATTCCTAAAATAGGCGCGGCCCAGGCAGTCGTTTTAAAAAATGTGGTTGGGATAATATTTTGAATTTGCGGCGAACCTGGAAGCGCATCCATTGTGAACGTAAACGCACCTAAGGCAATTGTCACGGGTACGAGACGTTTTGGAATGTTTGATTTTTTAAACATGTCGGCGGCAAAAGGATAAACGGCAAAAACCACAACAAACAATGAAACTCCGCCGTACGTCAAAAGCGCACTGACCAGTACAATTGAAAGAACGGCATTATTTTGCCCTAAAAACTTAACAACAAAATTGACGATAGACTTGGAAAACCCTGAAATTTCAAACATTTTTCCGAATACGGCACCGAGCATGAAAATTGGAAAGTAGAGTTTAAGAAATTGAACTGTTTTTTCCATGAAAACCGTAGTGAACATGACAGGAACGGCATCGGGCTGAGTCAGCAAAACAGCCAACAATGCGACAAGAGGCGCAAACAAAATAACGCTGTAACCTTGGTAGGCGACGTACATTAATAAAAATAGCGCGAGCAGAATTATAAATAACGACATATGGCTTACCTACTTGGTCAGAGTTTTGATCATTTGAGTGACGCTGCGGATTTGAGAACCCAATTTATTGTTGTAGTCGGCGTCGGCATAACCCCACCAGTCCCAACAACCTTTAGGATTCATTACACTTTTCAGAATATTCGGATAAAAAATGACCACATTGTTTTTTTCAGCCCAATCATTGTAGCCGGCTAATTGAATAAAATCGAGACCGGCTTCATCAAGAGTTTGGCGGCAGCCGTGGAAAACAACGTGAAGATCGCAAGTCGTAGAGACGGGTCTGCGGCAACTTTGCGGAACATAAATCAAGCCAGTGGTATTGATTTGTGATTTGCTTTCAACCAATTTGCTAAGATCAATTTGATAAAGATGTGTAGGATTCTGTTGACCCGCGACGAAAGGGCGATGAAGCAAAAATTCAAGTGTGTTTTGCACCCCATCGTAACCGCAGTTGTTAACCCAAGGAGATTCTTCAGTAGCGCAGCCGTTACCCCGATCAGTTGTCGGCATGCTGTGCCCAGCGGCTAAAGAGAATTCGGTTTTCATATTTTTTGAAGGCATGAAGTTTTGCAAGTAGCTAACTGTGCGGGGGCCGGCCTCAGGATAGACGATTTGATCTTTTGTGCCATTTAAAATGAAAACATAACGATCTTTTAAGTTTTCAAGGGCATCTATTTTTTTTTGCTTGGCTAGAGTTTTTGTTAATTCAACAAGTCGCTCAACGTTAATTGTTTCAGGATGATTAATGCATTGAAAAGCTTGACCTAGCATTCCTTCTGAACAACTGAAAGGTCCGCCTGCGATCAATCCTGCGCCATGAATCAACGTTGACGATGAGATCAGCATTTGGCTGGACATCATAGCGCCTGATGACAAGCCCGACACTGTGACTGTGTTCGAATTTAAAGGGACAAGATCGTGAAAAGAAATGAGGGCAAATGGCAGCGCTGCAAAGAATGATTTCATGGTTCATTTTTTAGACAGAAAGCTCTGTTTTTTCAAATGAAATCGACGGGTTCCGTTAGCTCGTACCAGCGGTACGTGGCACTGTTGGTTGGCCGAGAGCGGGCGGTCTGTAAACAAATGTGTTAGATCTGAACAAAGCGCCGCACGATTGCGTTGCTGACAAGGTTCGCACTCTATGTAATATCTATCGAACAAAAAGAGGAAG
Source organism: Bdellovibrio sp. (assembly GCA_031429735.1). Classification (GTDB taxonomy): domain Bacteria; phylum Bdellovibrionota; class Bdellovibrionia; order Bdellovibrionales; family Bdellovibrionaceae; genus Pseudobdellovibrio. The sequence continues at coordinate 16,029 of JANPAD010000172.1, forward strand.
CCCATGTCTTCGAATGAAGTGACAAAAAATGCAGTGCTCGTCGCCATACAACTTCCGCGAACAACAAACGCCGAAGTTGAAGCGTCCTTACAGGAGTTGACTCGCCTGGTGACGACTCTAGGTTATAATGTTGTCGGTACCGTACGCCAAAAAAGAAGTTCGGATAAATCGGCGGCAGTTCTTGGCGATGGTAAATTAAGTGAATTGGCTGAGTGGACCGGTGGAACCGGTAAAATTGCGGCGATGGTGGAACATAAGTTATCTAAAGCAGCTCTCAAATGGCAAAAAAAAGAAGCCGATGAAGAAGCTGACGAGCAGGCCGAAAACGCAGAAGATAAACCTGAAACAGAAGACGCAGATGAGGCCGGCGGCCTTTTAACTGAGTCTCAAAAAAATTCGGCCCAAATCGTGATTGTCGATACCGAACTTTCGCCTTCACAACTTCGTAATTTGGAGAGCGCCAGCGGTGTTCAGGTTTTGGATCGTACCGGCGTCATTATTGAAATTTTTAGTCGACATGCTCGCACGCGGGCCGCACGTTTGCAGGTTGAAATTGCGCGCTTAACGTATGTGGCGCCTCGTCTTCGCGAAACCGGCGGCGGTGAAGACCGCGGCGGTGGCGGAGTCGGCGGCAAAGGCTCGGGCGAAAGCAGTCTTGAACTTGATAAACGTAAAATTCGCGATCGGATTAAAGAGCTTAAAGGTGAATTAGCTTCGATCGGCAACGAACACGACGTGCGAAGAGCACGCCGGCAGCAAGAAATTTCGGTTGCGCTGGTGGGTTACACCAACGCCGGAAAATCTTCACTGATGCGTGCGATGACCGGGAGTGAAGTTTTAATTGCAGATAAACTTTTTGCGACCCTTGATACCACGATCAGGCCTCTTTATCCTGAAACGCGCCCGAAAATTCTTCTGTCAGATACGGTCGGTTTTATTAAAAAATTGCCACATGATCTTGTGGCGTCGTTCAAATCAACGTTAGATGAAGCGCTGCATGCTTCGCTACTTCTTTTTGTAGTTGATGCTTCGGATGCGGCTTTCAGGTCGCAGCTTGAGGTGACTCAGGCTGTTTTAGCCGAAGTGGGCGCAACAGAAGTGCCGCGTTTACTCATTTTGAACAAACGAGATAACCTGAATGACGACCAGCAGGCGGTCTTAAAGACCGAGTTTCCGGATGCGATTATGATTTCGACGCGCTCGAAAGAAGACGTGCAAGGGTTGCGTGATAAAATCATGAGCTACTTCGAAAGTAATATGCTGGATGAAGATTTATTTATTCCGTACACAGTTCAAGGAGTTATCGGCGAAATCAGAACTAAAATGCGCGTTTTAAGCGAAGCCTACAATGAAAAAGGTGTAACTTTGCGCGTGCGTGCCGCTCCCGAAAAAATAGAACAAATCAAAACCAAACTGAGAAGTTAAAAAATTCCGACGATACAATATTCTTTGGAATTGAGTGTAAATTCGTCGCCATTTTTTTTACCGATTAAAAGCTGGCCTAGCGGGCTTTCAGGAGTAATAACTTTGATGTTTTGCTCTTGAAAATTCACATTTTGGCCGCCACCTTTCGGCAAGACCAGAACCCAATTTACTTTTTCGCCGGTCTGAATTTCAACCAAGGCTGTCATTGCGATTTTATCATCACCGTTAAATTTTTTGAAGGGTATGTTCGTAATAACAGTTAAGGTTTCTTTCAAATCTCGCACACGTTCCGCCTGGGCTCCGGCTAAGTAAGAAGCTTCAAGTCCGCGGGTATCATATTTATTTTCGGCTTTATTATCTTCATGTGTCGCGATGTCGTAGGTATTCTGCGCGGCCGTAAGTGCCGCTTGCAAATTGCGTGTGATTTCTTCAATCAGATTTTTAAAAATGAGCGCTTTGTTCATGTCACAAAATAATATCAGGGATCCGTTTTGTTCGGCAATGACGCGCATGGTTTTTTATCGTGTAAAATATCAGCCTTTTGTGGAAATTTTCCTCCTCGGTGAACTTCTAAACCACCCTATTTATTTTCAGCTGTGGCCTGTGCCTTGCTTAACCGGACTTGGACGACTGATTTTAAAAAACTAAACCCTTGAAAAGGAGATTTTATGAAAAAAGCCACCACACGTAAATCAACGGCGAGTTCATCGGCCGGAAAAAACAGACCTAAGACAGCCTCTCAATCAAATGGCAGAAGTATGTCATCTCAGGACGAAAATTCTTATGGAACTCGCGCAGGTGGTTCCTTTCAAGGCCAAGAGCAAGGTCGCTGGCCTGAAGCAAGTCCTGAGCGAGAAAGTTCACGCTGGGGTAATGAAGATCGAGGCTCTCAACAAAACTCTCAGTGGAGCGGACAAAGTCGCGGCAATCAACAAGACAATCAGTGGAGCAATGGCCAAAGCCGCGGATCTCAGCAACAAGACGGTCAATGGGGTAGCGGTCAAGGTCGCGGATCTCAACAAGACGGTCAATGGAGCGGTGGACAAAGCTATCAACAGCGTGAAGACTCAGGACGTTTCGAACCTGGCCGTCAAGAGCATGGAACCTATGGTGCTGAGCGCACTCAATCTTATCAAGGATTTAATGACGATTACAGTCGCGATTATTCCAGCCGTCCGAGTTCAGCACGAAGCCAAAGCTCATCATCATCGTTAGACCACAGTGAAGACATGTGGGATCAAGAAGATGGGCGCGATCGTAACGGTCGCTTCGCATCTCAAGGTCAGCAAGAAACACAAAGAAATGATTCGCGAAGCCGAAATAATTTTGAGTCCGATTCAGATGAAATGGATGCAGAAATGAATTCGCACGGTCAGATGAGACATGACGAAGACGATCATACCGAGCTCGGCTACGGGCGCTCAGGCCGCTCTTCGCAAAGTTCACAAGATCTGGGTGAAAAACAGCGCCGTGCAATGAGCGGACGTAGCTCTCAGGGCTCTTCTCGCCGGTAGTTGCCGGTTAACAAAAAATGTAACTCATTTCGGGTCTGCCTGCCTTTTGCGATTGTCGTTGGTCGCTTAGGCAGTGCGGGCCATTTTTTTTGCTGCAAATCGCCAATCAATTATTTTTTGTGACAGTTTTAAAAGCATGAGCTTAACTTGAGTGTATAAACCATAGAGGAAGTTCATATGAATCGTTTACACTTTATTTTTCTAGCTGTAGCTTTTTTTTCAACCGTGAATGTTATGGCAGCTGCCGAAACCTGTGATTCATCACCGCGAATGAACGCTGAGCAAGCAGGCATCAGTTGCACAGGTTCTTATTATGATTGGGGTCGCGCTCAAAACGGTTACGGGTATTGTTACGAGTGGACCTGTTACGGTGATGTATTAAATCAAGGTCAACCGGTCAGCAATTACTCTTGTGAGGCGGTACGTCCGTCTTATTTCAACTGGGGTCGTGCACAAAATGGTTGGGGCTATTGCTATCAGTACACGCCACAAGGTTTGACCATGAACCAAGGTCAGCCGGTCAGCAACTATTCGTGCGAGCAAACCCGCCCTTCGTATTACACTTGGGGCCGCAGCCAAGACGGTTCAACCCGTTGTTATCAGTACACGCCGCAAGGAATTGCAATGAATCAAGGTCAACCGGTCAGTGAATTTTACTGCAGATAGATTATTGAAAGTCGTCGAAGTGCGCGCACGTCAGCGCACTTAAAAATTAAATAAAGAAATTATTTTGAAGTATCAATCAGCGGCTCGAACAAGTGTTCGAGTCCGTTAACTTTGATTTCGTAGACTTGCGCCAACAAATGGCCGAGTTCTCCTTCGGGAAAACCTTTTGATTTGAGCCAGACGACATAAGGCTCAGGTAAGTGAACCAAGTTAACGCCTTTGTATTTTCCGTACGGCATTTTCATATTGGCGATTTTAATGAGATCATCAAATTCGGGTTTCATAGATTTAGGCTACCCTAAAGTGGGTAAAAACCGCTAGTCTAATTATATGAGAATAAGACAAATGGGATTTTCATCAAAACTAAAAGCTCATAAAAACATACTGACACTCGAAACACTTCGATTTATTGCCGAGTATATGGTCGATCAAAACCCACGCCTAGCGGCACTTCGTTGTGGTATTCCCGAAACTTATGCGGGTCGCTACGGGCAGTGGCTCAAAAAGCATCCGCTTGTCGTGGCGGCGCTTGAAAACGAACTCGATAAGCCCGAATACCGAAAGTTGATGAAGTCGTTGGCCGATATCGAAACACAGATGGAAACTTGTAAAGATATTTTAGGTTTGAACGAGCGCTAAAGAAATCCTAGCTTATGAATCCATAATAAACAGCGGCCAGAGATCCGCCGGCCATCGTCACCCAAAGTAAAAAACCCTGAATGAAGGGTTTGATTCCCACGCTTTTGATTGTTTCACGGTTAAGACTTGAGCCAATTAGAAAAAGCGTCAGCACCATGAGTTTTTTGGCGATACCTTCAATTTCGTGTCCGAGTGGTGCAAGTGTCGGCATCCAAGTAACGAGGGCTGCGGCCATAATAAAGCCCAAGATAAACCACGGCTTTTTGGCTTTTTGTTTTTGCACATCGGTCTTTTGAGTTTTTGAACGAATAAAGCCGATGAACATAGCGACCGGAATAATCCACATGGCACGCGCCAGTTTAACGGTTGTGCCGATCGCCAGAGCTTCAGGCCCGTATTGTAAAGTTGCGCCGACGACTGAGCTGGTGTCGTGTATGGCAAGAGCGCTCCACAAACCGAATTGATTTTGATCCAGCATAAATTGATGCCCGATCCACGGAAACAAAATCAGCGCGGTGGCATTCAACATAAAAACAATACCCAAAGAAACAGAAACTTCGTGATGTTTTGCATTGATGACCGGAGCCACCGCCGCAATGGCGCTACCTCCGCAAATAGCAGTGCCGACCGTGATCAGCAGAGAAGTGTCTTTTTCAGTTTTTAAAAATCGGCCCAGTAAGGTACCAAAGAGTGCTGCACACAAAATACCGATGACGGTGTAACCGATACCTTGTAAACCGACTTGGCCGATCACACCTAAATTGAGACCGGCGCCAAGCCCGATAATTGAAATGGCCAGTAGACGGTGAGTTAGATTTTTAATTTGTGCCACGTAAGGGTTTTCGAAAGCTAAAGTCAGTATAAGACCCAGCGCCAAAGCCATCCATGATGAAAACCAAGGAGTGAGTGCCACTAAGCCGCCAAGCGGAATCAAAAAATGCCCGAGAGTTTTGTTCAAGTAGCGCCGACGGTCAGCTGATAGATCACGATAAAATGCAATGCCGCCGCAATAATTGTAAAAATATGAAAGAGCTCATGAAAACCGAAAGTTTGAGGGCTGAGTTTTGGCCAGCGTAGCGCATAGAAAACACCGCCGACAGTATAGACAACTCCACCTGCGAGGATTAAAACGACACGTGTGGTGCCCAAGGCCACATTGAGTTCAGGTATGTAAGGCGCGGCAATCCACCCCATACCGACGTAGAGAATTGCATTAAGCCACTTTGGTGCATTAACCCAAAAAACTGATTTTAGAATTCCGAAAAACGCCAGAAACCAGATAACTTTCATGAGACGCGCACTGATTAAATCAGGGAGGGCCAGCAAACAGATCGGCGTAAAACTACCGGCAATTAAAACAAAAATAGCGGAGTGATCTAATCTTTTCATCACGGCCCGGGGGCCGGGCTCCCAATGTACGCGGTGGTAGATGGCGCTAATGCCGAATAAAAACAAAAGACTGAATGAATACACCAGGCTTGAAAGAGTCTTCATCAAACCCGGGCTGCTGACGATCAGAAAAATACAAAGACCTAAAAAAAGAAAAAATGCTTCTTGGTGAAAGTAGCCGCGTAAGCGAGGTCTTTGTTTTGGTGCTTCAGTCGTCATATTCTATTCTTCTTCAAGCAGTAAAGATTTTTCAGTGTAGAATTTAATTGCGGCCTGGGCTTCGGCTAAAACTTTGGTGAGTTCAGCTTTTTCGCACTTTTCATTCCAGATGACTTTAACGGAATCAAATTTAAAACCGGCCAGTTCGCGGGCTTCAACAAAAACAATTTCTCCCACAAAGCGTGGGTATTCGGTATGAGTGATGAATTCATCTTCTAA
>JANPAD010000173.1:0-3007 GCA_031429735.1 Bdellovibrio sp.
GCTTGAACTATTCGGGCACGGCCGAAGAGTTTTACACTCAATCTGAATTTGATATGTTGGACTGGGTTGCCGCACAAGATGCCCCGTTCATTGAGTTGGGTCGCGCTTGTATTGAAAAAGATCACCGTCGTGGCGCCGTCATTACCTTGTTATTCCGTGGAATCATGGAGTACATGAAAGCTATGAAAGCTGAGAAACTTTTCGGCTGTTCTAGTCTGATGGTCACCGACGCGCGTTCGGCGGCTCTGGTTTATAAATACTTTGAAATTAAAGGTCTATTAGCTGACAGAGTGGTTCGCCCGCATAACAGCTACGAAATGAAAGATCTTTTCTTCTGGTTGTTGGTTTTTTCGAAAGGTCTGACGGATGAACAAATGAGCGAGGCTGAAGAAAAAATTCCGTCTCTGCTGAATGTCTACCTTAAAGCCGGGGCAAAAGTGGCCAGTTATCCGGCTTACGATGAAGATTTTAAATGTATCGACTTTGTGACCATCTTAGACCAGGCCGATATGGATATAAAGCACGCCAAGAAATTCAGTCAGTAGCGTCTTAGGCGGGTGTTTAAAACAATGTTGTGATTTACCGTACCTTGCGGCAAGATAAACACGTGATTGACCAGAAAACCTTACAGCATTTAAAAGAACGCGATCCCGTGTTTTTAGAATCTCTTTTTAAAGAGACGAATCCCTATCTTTTCAAAATACTCGGCGCCAATAAAATTTTTTCTGAGCAGGCGCAAGACATCGTTCAAGCTTCTTGGGAAACTTTTTTTAAAAATCTTGATCAGTTCCGAGGGCAGTCTCAGATCAAAGTGTTTATTGCCGGTATATTATTAAACAAAGTGCGAGAACATCGCCGGGCTCTTAAAAAAGTGGTTTATGAAGAAGACTCTGAAAAGGTTTACAGTCAATCCTTCAGCACCGATGGGTGGTGGATGACGGGCCCATCTGATCCACAAAAGCTAATCGAATCAAAAGAATCCATACGTTTTATTGATGAATGTTTGGAAGGTTTGTCTGAATTGCAACGTGAAGCCTTTTTATTAAAAGTTGTCGAGCATGAAAAGACTGAAGAAATCTGTAATATTCTGAAGATCAATGTCTCTCATATAGGAGTTTTGCTTTTTAGGGCTAAAGACAAATTACGCCAGTGTTTAGAAGGAACAACTTCATCTTTATGAGAGGATTGCTCGCCAAATGAAAGACTTGTCTAAGCGTATTTTAAAGCGGGTGTGGCACGATTTTTATCTCATCGTCAGCTTTACCATTTTGAGACCGCTCGCAATGACATGCCGTCAGGCCGCGGATTTCAGAAATACGCTTTACGACCAGGCCGGCAATTACTCCCGGACGAAATACTTTCTGCATTTAAGCATTTGCACCGCCTGTGTCAACTACCAGCGAATTGCGGATTATTTTGATAAGAGTTTGGCCGCCTACGAAATTAACAAAATGTCAGAGGCTGATGTCGAAAATTTTAATAGGCGATTGATCAAAACTTTAAAACAAAAGTAATTATTTTTTATCGATTCGAACTTGTATGGCTTGAAGGCTATCAAAAATGAGATCGGGGCGTTTCCACGGAACAAAATGATTTAAACCCACGATCATTTGCGAACTGACAATTTGTCCATTCACCAAAATTTTCTCGATAAAAGCGGTGTTGCGAGGGTCGACCATATTGTCGGCGTCACCTTGAATTATCGCGGTTGGCACAGTGATCTTCGGCCAAAGCGGCAGCATAAGATTCAGCTCAGCTTTGAGGGCAACGATTTCATCGTTGCAGACCACGAGATCAGTGGGAACCATCCAACGTGTCAGTCTCCAAATAGCAAAATTTTGGTACCATTTAAAATCTTCGAGTTGTGGATCAACTGAACTGGCTACAAAAATCAGACCGGCTGTTTTGTCCGGTTGATCCATCGCCATTCGAGCGATGACGGGTCCGCCGTAAGAGTGGCCGATTAAAATTGCGGGCAGGTTGCTTTTGTTAAACTGCATAACATCCCAAATGGAATGAGCTTGTTTTTCAACAGAGAGTTCCGCCTGTCCGGCGCCAGAGCCGCCATAACCGGGTCGATCCGGCACGAGGATATGATATTTTGATTGCAGATCACTATTGACTAAAAATTGCGCCCAAGAATCGTATGAGCCCGGCGAACCATGAACTAAAATAAGTGGTCTTTTTTTTTCGTTGCCAGACCACGCAACAGACATCTTTTGTCCATTCGAATTATAGGTGTAAAAGTGATTTTTATACTGAGTTTTAAATTCTTTCTTTTGGGCGTCGACAACATCGGTCGGATTCATGCAGCCGCCGATTAAAAAAAATGCAGAAGCTAGAATTAAAAGTGTTTTCAATCAAGTAGTCCAACTGATGCGATAAAAGTAAGTAAGTAACCTTGATTATTTCGTTCAGCGAACTGGGCGTGTTTGTTCCTATCGCCGAGCACTTCATAATGACTCAAGAGAACAATCGGATAAAAACGATCAGCTGTTTCAGGTAAGGTGAGCCATAGGCCATAATTTAGATTGTTAAAACCATCTTCATCAGCTGTTGGTCCGTAAAAATATTGATTATGTGATTTTTGTCCCCAGCCAACCGAGGCGAAGATCTGCGGTTCGATCTTGGTGCTCAGAAAATCAAAATCGGTCACTTTTACTTTTGTGAGAAGTTCAAGATAATGACCATGATGTTCTTTTAAGTCATAAGCCCAATTGAAATCTATTTCAGCACGGTAATCTTTTGAATATGACGGCAAGAACCATTCGGCTGTATTGATAATTTCGTAGGTATTTTCACGGTTAACAAAACTACGACGACGTTCTTCGCGAGCGGGAAAGAACGGGTCGTCATTAACATACGAAAGCCTTGTGCGGAGCCTTAATTGGTCAGGAATGACAAAATCACGATAACCGATTGAGTCACCTAAAAACTCGAGTCGGTCGTCAAAAAAGAAAAATGCAATCGTCGGATTAATTTCGAAGTCATCATAAAAAGTAACTCC
>JANPAD010000174.1:0-5279 GCA_031429735.1 Bdellovibrio sp.
CCCTTCGAAGATGGCAATGGTCGAATGGTTCGCCTGTGGCAACAACTACTTTTAATGAAAGCCTCGCCAATTTTTGAGTATTTACCTATTGAATCCCTTATCCATCAAAATCAAAAAAAATATTATCTAGCCCTTGAAAAAAGCGATGCAAAAGGTGAGTCCACTGATTTTATCGAGTTTTCATTAGAGATGATTTTGAAATCTTTAAAAGAATTTTCAGGCAAAATTGTGTCGGCTAAACCAAAAGCAACGGATCGAATTGATTTAGCAGTAGAATATTTCAAGAGCCAGAGCTTTACTCGTAAAGATTATATGAATTTATTCAAAGAAATCGCAACGGCAACAGCAAGTCGGGATTTGGCTCAGGCGGTGGCAAGTGGTTTGCTTAAAATCAATGGCACGAAATCAAAAGCCAAATACAGTTTGAATAAAAAGAAGAAATAATTGCCGTATTATGGTGCCGCGTCTTAGAATTGAGATTATTCGTTATGCCAGCTGATCTCAAGCTTGTTGTCATCTGGGTCAGTTACGAAAAAACTAACGAATTGATTTTCTTTATGCATGAGTTCACGCACAATTGTTACGTTGAGTGATATACATTTTTTGTACATGTCGAGTGCTTCTATTTCTGAAGACAGACAAAAACCCAAGTGATACCAGCTTGGAAGTTTTGGTAATTCATCCACTGGATCTATGGCAATGAGAAAGCCAGAGCTATTCTTAATAAAGATTCCAGGATCGTGATCAAATTTTTTTCTAAAACCAAAAACAGATGAATAGAATTCAAATTATTTTTTGAGATCTTTTGTTCCTAGATGAACATGGTTCAACGTCATATGGCTCTCCAGTTCGAATAATCATCTAGGTTTACCTTGTATGTACTCTAAATTAAAGAAGAAAAAATTGCCGTTCCCAATTCGACGAATTTAGTAGGACTTTGGGTGAAGTGAAGCCGGTTAAGTTGTTGAAATGATTGCGGTGTGGACTTAGGGAGAGATCGAACTTTTAGGTCGACAACGGCTGTTTTTATTATGTTCAGGATAGTAGAACATACGTTCTTGTATTAAGAACATATGTTCGCTAAACTAGAACAAGGAGGATGAGCCATGTATTCAGCCATTTTCGGAAATGAAACCGCAGAAAAAGTTCTTCTTTATTTAGCCAATTACGGGGAGGGGCATACCCGTGCCATCGCAACAACGTTTAGCCTCAGTACATCACAAGTTTATCAGCAATTGATTCGCCTGGAAAAAGAAGGAATTTTAGTCGCAAAGCCAGTTGGTCGCACAAAGGTTTTTACCTTTAATCCTCGTCTGGCGATACGTAAACCTTTAATTGCATTACTGGAAGATATTTTGTTATTGGTTCCGCCTGAGGATCAAAAAAAATACTTTAGAGATCGCAGACGTCCCAGAAAAACTGGGAAAGAACTCTCATGATTAATGCAAAGACGACACGGCTACAACTTGCGGCAGAAATTACTAAAGCATTAGAAAAAAATGGTATGAGTGCCGTGCTTGTTGGTGGCGCCGTTGTTTCGATTTATACCGACAATGAGTATGAATCAAAAGATCTCGACTTTATTTCTTCGGCAGAACATAAAAAAATTGCGCAAGTTATGAAAACATTAGGATTTGAAGCTGAAGGAAAGAATTTTTGCCATCCGAATACAAATTTGAGTGTTGAGTTTCCGTCGGGCCCAATAGGTATTGGTGATCGAGTGCCTGTAAAACCTGAAGGTCAAATCAAGGTTGGAAATATCACAGTCATATTATTTTCACCGACTCAGTCGACAATGGATAGATTGTCGTGGTTCTATTTTAACAACGACAGACAGTGCCTGGATCAGGCCGTTATGATCGCGCTCAAGCAGCCAGTGGATTTTAAGGAAATTAAAAAATGGTCACTGGAAGAAGGCATGGGGTCGAAGTTTGAAGTTTTTATGAATACCTACAAAAATAAGTTGGCGAAAAAAGAATAAATTGGCGTTCCTGGTGGACGAATTCAGAACTGCTTTGGATGGTTAATTTCGGACTAACTATCTGAAATCATTCAAAAATGATCTTCGGTAGAACTCGAACTTTTGGACGCTAAAACCTCCATATTCCTTAACATGGTATATATAAAATACTGGACTATACCATATTAAGAAATTTTGGCATTTTCTTTCAATAGTCCTTAATATGGTATAGTGTTTAAACTGATGTATACCATATTAAGGACTTTATGATACCCGAGAGCCTCTTAAAACGTATTGATCAAAAGCATGGAATTATCCAGTCGCAACGACCACTTTCAAAGTCATTGGTCGAAAAGCTGAAAGAGCAGTTGTCGATAGATCTGACGTATAATTCAAATGCGATTGAGGGCAACAAGCTGACTCTTAAGGAAACATATCTGGTCATCAATGATGGCCTGACTGTTAAAGGCAAGTCTCTAAAAGATCATCTTGAAGCTAAAAATCATCACGAGGCCATTTATTTTCTTTACGATCTGATTGAGCATGAAAAGAAACACACCATTAGTGAACAACTGATCCGCTCTCTTCAGCAACTGATTATTAAGGACATTGAAGGCAGTGAAGCGGGCAGCTATAGAAAGGGATCCGTGATGATTTCGGGCTCCAGTCATAGGCCTCCTCCAGCTTTTGAAGTTCCAAGTTTGATGGAAGAGTTAATTGCTTGGGTAAGAAAGAATCAGAAGAAAATGCATCCGGTTCAAATGGCGGCTTTAGGTCATCATAAGTTGGTTCATATACATCCGTTCACAGATGGAAACGGTCGAACGGCGCGGCTGTTTATGAATTTAATTTTGATGCAAAAAGGTTACCCAATAGTGATCATTTTAAAAAATGACAGAAAGAAATATTACCGAGCGCTTGAAAAAGCAGATAAGGGTAAAACAGACGATATGGAGAAATTTGTCGCTCAGGCAGTTGAGAGATCAATAAATATTTATTTGAAGGCTATTCAATCAGGTTCAAACAAGGACGAACAATTAGTCCTGTTATCAGAGTTGGCAAAGGGGTCTAAATTTTCAGAAAAATATCTTAATCTTTTGGCGAGATCAGGAAAACTCGAAGCTCACAAAGAGAGTCGAAATTGGCTTTCAAGTCAGAAGGCTTTGGCTGCGTATTTGGTAAATCGAGAAAGAAAACGAAAATAGGGTTCTACAGTGAAGTAATTGGCGTTCCCAAATCGACGAATTTAGAACTGCTTTGGTTGAATTGAAGCCGGTTAAGTGGTTGAAATGATTAGGGTGTGGTCCGAAGGGATATCGAACTTAGATTGTTAAAACTTCTTAATGAATAAGCAAAGGAATAAGTCCCGCAAAAGGTAAGTTTAGGTGAAGTTGCTGAATTGAGTTTATATTTTACTTAGGTATTTTGAAATGCGATTAAACATTTCTTCAACAGTGGGCTTATCACCAAAAATAAGATCCGAATTTTCGTGGGCAGTGCCTATCTTTTTTAGAGCATTTTCATCTGGTGAGAGTGATTTGCTTTCGTGTAGTTTGTCAACAGCGGGTGTTGGCGAATTTGGAAAACAAACTACAGAAAAGTCATAAACATCTTGTTTTAAGATTTTATAGTCTGCCGTTCCTAAAAACTTTAACACTTCCGGTAAGCCCAATAAATGATATACGTCATAATAGTGACGGACTCTTTTTTCAACTTCACCTTTTTCGTAGGCTGAATGTAATGCAAATAACTTTTCTACAAGTGTGCGCTCAGGAGCAAGCACTTTCACTTCAAAAGGCGGTAGATCGAGATACGCACCAGTTTCACCGGCGGGCACTAGTGCTTCAGCAAGGTACGAAGTTATAGGTATCGATGAGTTCGGTGTTTGTCCACCTCTGTAACCCATCTCCAATTTAACAAAAGGCAAGACTCCACCAAGTGAGTCAGCATAATTTTTTCGGTAATCAAAACAAGATGTGCGGCTTTCATTGCTACTTGTGTTTTCGTTCCCAGCGCCATCAAAATATGAAAAACCTTGTGAGGATATAAAATCTCTAACTTTTTCAAGGCGAGTACGTTTTTTCTTTCCAATATCAATAAAAAGTAAATCCACGTCCTCAGAGAAGCGTTTAATTAATTTAAATGCCTTTGATAAGCTGGTTCCGCCTTTAAAAATAAATTCATCTTTAAATTCAGAATGCGCTAAGTGGTAAAGCGCAAGAGTAACCCAATAATCTTTTTCGACGATAGCATTGCGTACACCCATGCGGCTAGCCACTTGACCAATCAAATCTTTAAAATCGGGATGATCTGATAAAAACATCGTTAGCGGATATTCCAGTCGGGCGCAGTTGGCAAAACATGACTAACCTGCAATTTGTATTTTGTTAGCGGATTAAGAGATTTCTTTAATTTAGCAAGCTTATCGCCTTTATATTTTAATTGTTGTGCCATTGCTCCAACTAATGCCTTCACTCGCGGAGGCTCATAACTGGCAAAACCGACAATTCTATCTAAGCGGTCGCTATCTGCACCCAGCATAATGAGAATTTTCAGTACTGCATCTGAGGCGGATGTATCCGGAATTTTATTTATAGCACGTAATGATAGCACCAGGGATACGTCACTAAGGCTAGCATCTTTCATGTGGGATAATTTTCTATATACAACCTGAATGTCTGTATTGCCAATCTTGAGGTGGCGGTGGGGCACATCACTTATGATGGCGGCGGTGGCGGGGACTTGAGTTGTTAGTCTGGCATTGTAGAAGGCGCCTGTGCCTCCGGCGTAGGTGTGGGCTTTCTTTTTATGACTAAGTACTGCATTGGCAACTAATAAAGGGTCGGCCGCAGTTGATCCCAGCACGGTTTTTTTAGGTTTAAAATAAATTCCTTTTCGCACGCGTATCAAAACACCTTGTTGTACTAGGCGACTAAAAGCTTTCGCTACTGGGATGACGGGTAGGTTATGGAAGTCTTTATAGGTCCACAACTGCCCACTGCTGCCCTTATCTATTTGTGTTCTAATGTGCTTTGCAATATTCACCTGTAACCTCTATATCAGTATCGGTTGTTTGCTCACAAAAGTCAAGTTTTAGTATGTAAAAACTTGACTTTAGCTTTGTAAGTACATGATTTTATATAGTTTTTGCTGACAGTGTTGTTATATGGTGTTGTTAGCCAGATTGAAAAGAGCCCAACTGTGATGGTGTAAATGTGCAGTTTAACTTGAAGAAAACGTTTGAGTTGTTGAGTGAGATGAGTCGAAAAACAAATTGGCGTACCACGGTGCCACGTCTTAAAAACGAAATCTTGAATCC
>JANPAD010000175.1:0-4587 GCA_031429735.1 Bdellovibrio sp.
CTTGCGAATTCGACTACTCAGGAACACAAGCATGTAAAGCGCTGATGAATGAAAAGTACGAAGTCATTTTGGTGAATTCCAACCCCGCGACCATCATGACCGATCCCGAAATCGCCACGCGTACTTATGTTGAACCGCTCCGGTTTGACTACCTAAAAAAAATTATTGAAGTTGAAAAACCCGACGCGGTCATTCCGACTCTCGGCGGGCAAACCGCACTGAATCTGGCGCTCGAACTTGATCGTCGTGGAGTTTTGAAAGAGCACGGTGTTCAAATGCTCGGTGCAAATCCCACGGTGATTGAAGCCGCGGAAGACCGCGAAAAATTTCGCAGCATTCTTGACGAATTGAATGCCAAATATCCCAAAAGCGAAATGGTCAGAAATTTTGATCAAGGCTTGGTGGCCGCTGATATTTTAGGTTATCCGCTTATTTTGCGTCCAAACTATACCTTGGGCGGCGGGGGAGGCGGTATCGCTTACACACCTGAAGAATACAAAAGTATGCTCGTACAGGCTTTGCATGAAAGCCCCACTTCGGAAGTGCTCGTCGAAGAAAGCATTCTGGGCTGGAAAGAATTCGAACTTGAGGTTATGCGTGATTCTTCGGGTACCTTCGTCGTCGTGTGTTCAATTGAAAATTTCGATCCATGCGGTGTTCATACCGGCGATAGCATTACCGTTGCTCCTCAGCAGACCTTAACCGATGACGAATATCAGGCTATGCGCGATGAAGCTTGCAAAATCATTAACCGTGTCGGTGTTCAAACCGGCGGTGCAAATATTCAATTTGCGGTTCATCCGACCACGGGCGAACGTGTCGTAATTGAAATGAACCCTCGTGTTTCACGCTCGTCAGCTTTAGCCAGTAAGGCGACGGGTTTTCCGATCGCAAAGATTGCAGCGTTGTTAGCCGTCGGTTATCAACTTGATGAACTGAAGAACGATATAACAAAAGTAACGCCGACCTGCTACGAACCTGCACTTGATTATGTGGTTACTAAAATTCCTAAATTTGCATTCGAAAAATTTCAAGGTTCTAAAGATTTGCTGACGACTCAGATGAAAAGCGTCGGCGAAGTCATGGCTATCGGCCGTACTTTTCAAGAGTCGCTGATGAAGGCGCTGACATCACTTGAAACCCATCCTGAAGGCGTTCCGGATATTCACTTCAGTCTCGAAAAAATGTCTTACCCGAACTCTCAACGTATTTGGCATATATTTCAGGCTTTTCGCCATGAAATCACTTGGAGTCAAATTAACGAGCTGACAAAAATTCACCCTTGGTTCCTTGAGCAGGTTCAAGGTATTGTTGAATTTGAAAAAGTAATCAAAAAAAATGATCTCGAAGCCGATCTTATTTTCAAAGCCAAAAAACTCGGCTTTACCGATGCGCGGATCGGTAAGCTAAAAGGCAAGACGGCCGCTGAAGTGCGTGCACTTCGCCAACAGTTTAAAATTTCACCTTCTTACCTGCAGGTCGATACTTGTGCCGGCGAATTCCTGGCCTCAACACCCTATTACTATTCAACTTATTGGAGTCGCATTCCGGTGGCAGAGGTGCCGTCAAATCTTGTGGCGGTAATCGGCAGCGGTCCGAATCGTATCGGGCAGGGGATCGAATTTGATTATAGCTGTGTTCGCGGCGTAAAAGGCCTGCAGAAACTCGGCTACAAAGTCGCGATGATCAATTCAAATCCCGAAACCGTTTCGACAGACTACGACACATCGGACATGCTTTTCTTTGAACCTCTAACGGCTGAATCTCTGACTGAAATATTCCAGGTTATTAATCCACTGGGTTTCGTCGCTCAGTTGGGCGGTCAAACGCCGATCAATCTGGCGGGCGAGCTGATTAAAAACGGTTATAAACTTCTCGGTTCAACTCTTGAAACCTTGGACAGCGCCGAAGACCGCAAGATCTTTTCAAAAATCTGCCGCGAACTGAACATGAAAATCCCTGAATCCAGCATGGTGGGTTCGTGGGCCGAAGCTCTCCAGCACGAAGCCATGGTCGGTTACCCTATGATTTGTCGACCCAGCTACGTTTTGGGCGGGCGCCGTATGGAAGTTATCGAAAACCGTCTTGAACTTCAGTCTTATTTCGCAAGACACGCAGATTTTATCAGCGATCATAATCCTTGCCTGATGGATCAATTTTTATCGGGTGCGCTTGAAGTCGATGTCGACCTTGTTCGCGGCCCGGATTGGATCGTTGTCGGCGGTATCGTCGAACATATCGAAGCTGCGGGCATCCATTCCGGCGACAGCATGGGAGTCATTCCTCCACAGCGACTTAAGCAGGACACACAGCAGAAAATTGAGGCGCTGAGTTGTGCTTTGGCGGATCGGATGGGCATTTTAGGTCATCTTAATCTGCAGCTAGCCATTAAAAATGACGAAATATTTGTCCTCGAAGGTAATCCGCGCAGTTCTCGTTCGGTTCCTTTCCTGGCTAAAGCCACTCATATTCCACTGGTAGACTTAGGTGTGCGGGCGCAAATGAGACTGCCGCTCAGCAAAGAAGAGCAGGCGACTTACAACTGGAGAAATCTGCCACAGATCTGCGTTAAAGGCGTGGTCTTCCCGTTTAAAAAATTCGCGGACAGTGACTCGGTTTTAGGTCCTGAAATGAAGTCGACCGGCGAAACCATGGGCCGTTCTGAAACTTATTCGGAAGCTCTCGTTAAAGCTTTTGCTTCAAGCTACCTCAATCTTCCGGCAACCGGCGAAGTTTTCCTTTCTCTTCGCGATAAAGATAAAGAGCCCATGATGCCGCTCCTTCAAAGTTTACAAAAACAGGGGTATCGTTTCTCAGCCACCCGCGGAACTTCAGAATTTTTGCAAAAGGCGAACTTCGAATGTATGACTCTCACGAAAGTTCATGAAGGTCGCCCTCACTGTGTGGATCGAATTCGTTCGGGGCAAATTAGTTTTGTGATCAACACGACTTCGGGTCGCCAGTCACTTGAGGCAAGTTTCGATATCCGTCGGGCTTGTACAGACTACAGCATACCTTGCCTGACCGAAAGCGATGCGGCCGAGGCTTTTGTTCTGGCCCTTGAAAAATCTAAGACTGGACGTATCGAGGTCTCTCCTTTAGTATAACATTGTATGTTTAAGTTTATTTTAACCGCGCTTCTTATTTTTTGTTTTACAAAAACATTTGCTAGTGCTGAAGCTTTAACAATTGGTCTTCTTCCCGGTGGCGATCCTAAAGCTACCGAAAAGCAGTCGTTCAAACTAGCCGAAAAAATACAGGCTCGTATCGGTCGCCCGGTGCAGATTTATATTTCTAAAAACTACACAGGCATGATCGACGCCCTCAAAAACAAAAAAGTAGATTTTGCTGTGCTTTCCGCCATGACCTACGTGGTTGCCGAAAAAGAAGTGCCCATCAAGGTTTTACTTAAAAAAACCTGGAACAACAGCCCGTATTACTACTCCGCTTTAATTGCCCGCGCTAATGGGGGTATCAAAAAAATCTCTGATCTCAAACATAAAAAAATCGCTTTCGTCGATGAGAAATCAACCTCAGGATACATGTACCCCGAAATTCATCTTCGCCGTCAAAAAATAAATGACTCTGATTTTAAAAGCATCACCTTCTCGGGAAGTCATTCCGCTTCAATTGAACTGCTTGAAAAGGGTGAAGTCGATGCGATTGCTGTATTTGCTGACGACGAAAGAGGCAAAGCCGGCGCTTGGACACATTTCTCTCAGAACAAAAAGTTTAAACCTCGCCTAATTTGGGTCAGCGATCCAATTCCGAATGATCCGATCGTTGTCAGACAGGATTTTTACGACGATAACACAAAGCTGACTCACGAAGTGATGTACACCCTCATCGATATTCAAAACCAAAATCAATCCGAGTTAGGCGAGGTTTTGGGCACATCGGACCTGATGCCCGCGACCTCTCGTCAATATGAACCCGTGCGCGATGTTTACAAAACATTTCAAGGTGCAATTAAGTTATGAAAGTATTGAATGTTAAAGGGCTGGCTAAAAAGTTTAAAACAGATTTTTATAAAAAACCTCAGGTGGCTTTGCGTGATGTGACTTTTTCAATTGAAGAAGGCCGCTTTGTGGGATTCATCGGCCCGAACGGCGCCGGCAAATCGACGACTATAAAGTGTCTTCTTGAATTTATCTTTGCTGATGCCGGTCAAATTGAAATTTTCGGCCAGAAACAATCTCGTGCGCAACGTGATCGAATAGGTTATCTGCCTGAGCGTCCTTTTTTTCAAGAATTTCTGACGGGCACTGAGTTTCTAAAACTTCACTGGGAACTGGGCCAGCGGCCAAGCGGTCAATTTGCAGCCAAAGCGAAAGACATTCTTGATTTGGTGAAGCTCACACATGCCAAAGATAAAAAATTGAAAGAATACTCGAAGGGTATGCTTCAACGTATAGGAATCGCGCAAGCGCTCATCTGTGATCCTGAATTTTTAATTCTGGATGAACCCATGTCGGGCCTTGATCCGGACGGACGAATTTTGATTAAACAGATTTTGAAATCATTACGCGAAAAAAAGTTGACCGTACTTATGAGCAGTCATTTACTCGAAGACGTCGAAGAGCTTTG
>JANPAD010000176.1:0-3257 GCA_031429735.1 Bdellovibrio sp.
CAACGACCGAAGAGACGTGCAAAAGCCTTATTTTATGTTCTGAGCAGACCTCAACAACATTTCGTGTGCCTTCGACGTTTACCTTTTTAAGTAAAGTATTGTCAGCCGGGTTGTACGAAACAATACCTGCCAGATGAAAGACGATTTGCCGGTCTTGAAATGATTTCTTAAGAGAATCAATATCTGTGACATCGCCATAGGCCAACTTCAGGGTTTTCATATCTGGCGATTCAAGGGCCAGTTCGGATAAATCACTTTTTTTACGGACCAAGGCGGTCACATCATAGCCTTCGGCCAATAGGTAGCGTGTTAACCACGCGCCTAAGAAACCATTAGCTCCTGTGACCAGCACTCTTTCCATCATCAGTCCATTGTTCTTGGCGCTGTGGCCGTGGCAACGCGCCTCGCAAGTTTCAAAAATAAAGCGCCCCATGCGAACCCTGCCAGCATACCAAATAAGACATCCGAAGGGTAATGAACTCCGTTGTAAACTCGACTGTAAGCAACTAGACCGGCAAGTGCGATCAGAGGAATTTTCGCCCCTGGAAAGAGTCCAGCGGTATAGACTGCAAACGTCATCATGTTTGAAGCGTGATTTGAATAAAACGAGAAACTTCCCGCGTCCGTTCTGGTCATGACCTGAATCGAAGGATTATCTTTTGGTCTGGCACGCTCAAATGCATTTTTAACTTGAGCGCCGGTCCAATCGCTGAAACCTACTGCCAACAGCAGCAAAGTAACCTTGATATAACTCTGCTTTTTGTATTTAAAAAAGTAAATTCCAAGTACAAGCAAAGGAGCTAAAAACTTAAAATAGGTCGTTTTGTTCAAATCACTGAGCCAATAGAAAATCAAATCACTCACGGTCGAGGTCCACCGTTGATTAATTTGCTCAAGCAACCAGTAATCGAGTTGAAGAATGAGTTCCTGCATCGTTCTTTAGTCTAGCCTGTTCTGGTTCAACGTGAAAGCTTTGTTTTGATGTGGCAAAATTGAGAGATGGATAGAGCAACGATATTTGGATTGATCATTGGTATAGGCGGCGTATTACTGGGCAATTATTTTGAAGGTGGGCATATTGCCTCGCTCGTTCAAGGGACAGCCTTTATTATTGTGATGATGGGCACAATGGGTGCGGTGCTTGTTTCAAATAAAACACACGACATCCGGCTCGGGTTTAAATTATTCAGACAAACTTTCAGCGAACAGGATCTGAACTACGATCAGCCGATTGCTGAAATTGTTGAGTGCGCTAAAATCGCAAAAAAAGAAACGCCATTGGCTCTTGAGTCAAAACTGAACCAATTCAAGTCACCGCTGCTCGGCGATGTTTTGCGCAATGTAATTGACGGCGTTGACACCAAGCTGACCAGACAGATTTTTGATAATATCATTCATAAAGAAGAGCAGAGAATGCTTTCGGCCGGAAAGATCTGGATTGATGCCGGTGGTTTTTCTCCGACGATCGGCATTATCGGTGCGGTTTTAGGTTTGATCCATGTCATGGGTAACTTGACTGATACTTCGAAGCTAGGCGGCGGTATCGCGGTGGCTTTCGTCGCTACGGTTTACGGCGTCGGCTTTGCGAACCTGATTTTTTTACCGATCGGCAACAAAATTAAGAAAAACATTCATGAGGTCTCAAGACACAAACACATGATCTTAGACGGAGCGCTGCTGGTGGGTTCAGGCTTGAATCCGCAATTGATCGAACAAAAATTACTTTCATACAAGAGTAGGGCATGAGCGAAGATTCAGAGCGAAGACGCGATCAGCCCGAAGAGCACGAAAACCATGAAAGATGGCTCGTCTCTTACGCCGATTTCATCACTTTGCTTTTTGCATTCTTCGTTGTGATGTACGCCACTTCGACCAATAATCAGGAAAAACAAAAATCGTTTCAAGATTCGGTGAACACCAGCTTCAAAATAGTCGGTACCGGGACGGGCGGCACGGGAAGTGGTGGAGCAGCTGAAGGCAATGTTGGCGGCACAGACGCGGCGGACGCCTTCATCTCGATGGATGGCTTTCCGTCACGCGGCGGTCCGGGCGAAGTTCAACAGTACATTAACCATGTCATCGAAAAGAAAATGGATTCCGGCGATAAAGAAAAGATTCAAGAACTCCGTCATGATTCGATCGGTGTCCGAATCGAAATGGCTTCATCGCAATTCTTTCTGCCCGGCGGAACGAAGCTCAAACGTAACGCTTTGCAAACACTTGATAAGATCGCAGGAATTTTGAAAGAGACGGATAAAAAAATCGTCATTGAAGGGCACACCGACAACCAGCCGGTCGGCCACGATGCAGGTTATGAGTCCAACTGGGAACTGGCCTCGCTTCGGGCCACGAGCATCGTTCGCTATCTGATCAAATATCATCAGGTGCCGCCCGAACGTTTGTCCGCCATTTCTTACGGAGACACGCGACCCCTCAAAAGCAACGATTCCGAAGAGGGTCGCTCTCGGAATCGTCGAATCGAAATCTATATAATTTTAGACGAAAAACAACAGTACTGACTATTCACATTCACGTAATTCACGTACGCCGAACTTATTGTTCGAAGCAATACGAACCGCCTGATCAACAGTTTTGCCTTCACGTAAAGCCCTTTCGTATTTAGCAACGAAAGCATCTGAAGCCGTACCGAAATCCAAAGAAGAAATTTTTCGCGATACTTCGATAATTTTGGCTACGCTTGTACGCTGAGCCGCTGTCGGGCTTGAGCTAATCAAAGTGCTGACGCCGGTTCCTGCTAAGGCCATTAACTGCAAGCTTTTTGCAGCCATCGCTTTTTGTTTCGCTGTCGAAGAAGGATCGCTTGCAATTGAAGAAAGACGCGTTAATTCAGACAGAACTTCGACGGTGCTAATACTCGCAAGTTTAGACAGATTCGTATGCTGATCTCCTGCTAAGGTCACAACTCTTCGGCTCGTTGAAGTGATTACGCGACCACGTAGCGCAGTATCGTTCATGACGTCTTTACCTTGTGCGCGCAGACGTTCAATGTCACGCGTAACGCGTTCGCGGGCTTGTTCGATCGTCATACGACGAACAACTTCACGAGCAGGGGCGGCAAAAGAAATTTGCGATACAACCAACAGTGCTAAAACGAACAACTTTTTCATAAGTCCCTCTTTAATGTTTCTAATTCAGTCTAAAACTTCAAGTCTTTACTTATCAAATTCCGTACCTGTTTTCGGGGGTGCTAAAACTCATTCATTCGTTTTAAGCCCTCAACCCGCGCCCAAAAATCT
>JANPAD010000177.1:0-4472 GCA_031429735.1 Bdellovibrio sp.
AACCGCTTTAAACATTAAAGCAAATAGTCGCACCGGTTTAAATGTTTTCGGATTATAAGACTTGTTGTCGGTATGAATCTGCAGACCATGACAAGTCTTAGCTTGGTGCTTGTAAAAAGTCGGCTCGAAATAACATTCACGAATCAACGCGCCCTTCAACCATTGTGGCGCTATTTTCTTCATACGTTGCAAAATTTGACCAAAATCCATATCCGGATGCCCAACAACTTCAAGCGGTCTGGTTGTGCCCCGCCCCTCCGTCAACCAGGTCCCTTCAAGATAAACCGTACCCGGGTACACCCGCGCCATATTTAAATTGGGTGCATTCGGCGACGGATTGACCCAAGAAACTAAATCAGGCCAGCCGTAACCATATTTTTTTGTTGGAGAATAGCCCTTCATCTTCACGATTTTTAATTCAAGATCGAGCTTAAAATGATCTTTGAAAAATAAGGCAATTTCACCCATCGTGAGCCCATGGCGCATCGGAATAGGAGCGGCCCCTACGAATGATTCTTGCCCTGACACTAAACTCAGACCTTCGATCTCACGACCGATCGGATTGGGTCGGTCTAAGACGATAACTTTTTTTCCGTACTTCGCGCACTCTTCCATCACATAAAGTAAAGTCGTAATAAAAGTATAAATGCGGCAGCCGACATCTTGTAAATCAAAAACAACCACATCAAAAGTGTCCATCATGGGCTTTGTCGGCCGGCGGTGCTCGCCGTAGAGTGAAAAAATAGGTATTTTATAAACCGGATGGACTTCATCAGCGCTTTCCATCATGTTGTACTGCTTTTCGCCTTTAACTCCGTGCTGCGGGCCGAAACCTGAAACCAGATTTATTTTTTTATAAAGCAAATCGATGCTGTGATTCAGATTTTGATCGACGCTGGCCGGATGGCAAACCAGTGAAACGCGCTTTTTCTTCAACTCTGCTAATAATTTTTTATCTTGCAGTAAAGCTTCAAGACCGAATTTAAAACTCATGTTGTGGACCCCTCAGGTAAAGATCTTTCAATAATAAAACTGTCAACGTGGTGAAAATTAGCTTTGTCGTCAGCGTGCTTAAAAGACCAGTAACTTTTGCCGTATGAACGCGTCGCGATTACCGCACATAACGAGATACGCACCTTGCGCCAATCAGCGCCTTCGACTTGTAAAACGATTTTCATTTGTCCATTGCCGGACGACTGCAGCACATCAAAACTTAAAATTTTCGCCTCAAGCAATTCAGTGGGTGCTGCGGGCGTGCGGTAGTCTGTAAAGCCAAAAACATTCCATGACTTATCGAACGAGAAGTTAGTTTCGTAATAACGAACCGGCGCATTCAAATTTTGCACCGACTGCGGACGGCTTTCCGCAATAGGCTGAATAAAAACTTCAAAGCAGGTGGCTTCCCAAAGTCCAACAACCCGCCCCGCTTGGTCTTGATCAGAAAATAATATCTCACCCTTCGGGTCCATCCACTTGAAGCTGATTTCAGCGGTGTTTGCTGTCACCAACGATAAATCGGCCATCACGCTTAAATCTTGCGTCAAGGCTTCAGGAGTTGTACTTCGAATGAATGGTTTTAAACTGAGCACGGCCTATTCACCCTAACCTGTTATTTTTTTGGCTAACATCACGACGCCGAATAAAAGCGGCTGATGCACTAAATAATAACTCAAACTCCACTGACCTAAAACGGCCAGCCAACGAAACTGCGACTTTAGTTCACCCGCAAAAACGAATTTATAATTTTTAAATATCCACCGACCAAGGGCGAAGCCCACCAAGAGCACACCCAACCACGGCACCAAAGGCACGTAGTCTTCGGTGATTGGCTTACGGCTGACCAGACCCAGCCAGTTCAGCCAGCCCGAATTCAACACTTCAAAGTTCGGGTCGAGCGTATGAAGATATGGAGACACAAACTTAAGCCCAATTAACAAAAGTCCTGCGGGTAAATAATAATGCGACCATTTCGACGTCAGCCGCAAAATCAAAAGCATTAAGGCAATACCATGTAAAATTCCAAAATAAATAAAACTGTTTGGGTACACCATGTAAGAACCGATCGTGACCAACACCGCCGCACCCACAACCTGATACCAGCGCTTAAAGAAGCGCTCCCACGACAAATGACGGTCTAAGGCCACCGCCTGTCCGCAGGCCGCACAGAACAAGAATAAACTCACAATAAAAGTACGTTGATAAATCCAAAGCGAGTCTTCGTAAAAATTAAAATTCAAATAACCGAAATAATTCAGATCAAAACTGAAATGAAACAGCGTCATCCAAACGATGGCCAACCCACGCAAAGCATCCAGCCGATCATAGCGCTCGGACGTAGGCTTAGTTGTAGTTGCATTAACGCTTGCGTAACTGCTTCGTTTCGCCATTAAACTGACTGATCTTTTATTTTTGAAAGTGGGTGATGTTCGTCAATGGCCTTCTGTGCCGTACCCGTGGTGACCGCCGTGTACACCTGGGTCGTCTGAATACTGGCGTGTCCCAGCATCACCTGAATTGAACGCAAATCTGCGCCGCCTTCAAGTAAAGCCGTGGCGCAGCCGTGTCTGAATCTGTGCGGGTGCACGGGATCATCAAAACCGGCCTTAGCAGACCATGCGGCTAACCAGCGCCACACGTCCACACGCGAAGGGCGGTGACCACGATCATTCAATAACATTGAAGTGTTCACGTGATCGGTCAGCAAAAGATGCGGGCGGGCTTGTTCGAGGTACTGATCAAGGGCCAGCGACACCGTTTCAGTCAGCGGAATTAGTCTTTCTTTACGGCCTTTGCCTAACACCTTCACGTATTTTTCAGTTTCTGAAAAATCCATCAGGTTCAAAGAAATCAATTCGCTGACCCGGCAACCCAGCCCGTATAAAAACACAAGTGTCATACGGTTACGAATGGATTTGGCTTCAGTTGAGCCTTCGGCGGCTTTAAAAAGTCTTTCAAACTCTTCAAGGCTGATGGCTTTGGGTAAAGTGGTTTTTACGCGTGGTGGTTTCAGTTCGCGAAGTTCGGGGCACTTCTGCCCTTTCGTTTCACAGAAACGCAGGAAGGTGCGCACCGAGCTGATCACACGGGCCTGCGAACGCGTCGACAAGCCTTCCTTTTTCATAAAGTCGAAGAACTCGATGGTGCGGTTGTTTTTATCACTGAAGCGCTTGTAGAGCTCAATATCACGGCGGTAAGCCATGATCGTGTTGAGCGAACGTCCGCGCACATTTTGTAAGTCATCAAAGAAGTCGATCCAGTAGTTGTTATTCATAGTTGTAGGTAAATGATGACTTCAAATACAAAAACTGACAAGCCTTATGTTACATTTAATTTTTAAAACCCAACTAAATTAAAGCCAAATGATGAGGCCGGTTGCGAAGCACCTAAATACAGTGTGTAGCCCGTACACTTCATCACCCCAATATCAGATATAAAGCATGTCGGACTAAATGCGCCATTGCTCAATACTATTTTTTTAGAGTTTAAATTAGTTAAAATATCGATTGGTGAAAGTGCAAAATCAAGCCCCCACACTCCCAATTGTCCATATCTCGCAAAACCCCAGCAGCGGAGCGAATTACTCAAAGTTAATCCGCAGGTGTTATACAACCCCACAAATATTTCTTTATACGCCACACCATTATCTATTTCGGTTGGCAAAATATACAATGCGGGTGGAAACAAGTTTATCAAGCTTATGCCCCCAGTAGTTCGATTATCTATTCCGTCGCCATAAAAATAGCCTTTTTTACCCCAACACTTTAAAATATGACTGCTATTAACAACACAGGCATGACCACTACTAATTGAAACGTCGATAAAGGTTTCACCGGTATCGGTCGCAATGGCGGTCGGCACCAATCGATTCGGAAGTGCGACACCATCCCCAATCACATTGTTTCTTCCGTCACCCCAGCACTTAACCAAACCCGTCGTATCTAAACCGCAGGTGTACCATGTTGAAGAAGCTATTACTTTTTTATACTTCGCACCATTGCCGATCAGCACCGGACGCAATTTATTAACTTGGGTTGCATCGCCAACCTGTCCCGATGAGTTATAACCCCAGCATTTCAGATCACCATTTACAGTGATCGCGCAAGCATGACTACCCCCAACAGAAACCGAGGCGTACTGAACACCGGCATCGACCTCTACCGGGATATTTTTCGCAATTGTAGTTCCATCACCGATTTGCCCACTGTCGTTAGCACCCCAGCATTTTAATTTGCCATCAACTACAATTGCACAAGTGTTCGCAATATCTCCTGAAACGGATTTGTATTTTACACCCGAATCAATTTCGACCAAGTTATTGCTACTTAATTTTGAACCGCACTTAAGTGTGCCCTCAGATGTAATAACGCATTGATTCACTCCGGCAAACGAAATGTCGCTGTATTTATTAAGTGCTGAATCTGGAGGTACAGAATTTAAGTTAGCAAACACATTCATCGTGCTCGATACCGAAT
>JANPAD010000178.1:0-7702 GCA_031429735.1 Bdellovibrio sp.
GAGCACTACAAACGAATTTTTAACGAAAAAGTTTATAAAATTCCGGTCAGTGTTGTTGATGACTGCCCAAATCGCATGGGTCTTAAAGGTATGAAAACCTGCAGTTTTTGCGACGTGTGGGGATCAGCCGCCAATCAGGATTCTTTTCAGATGACGCTTGACGAACAAATCGCCAAATACCATGAGCTTATTTCGAAAAAGTACAAAGCTAAAAAGTTTCTGGTCTACTTTCAGGCTTACACCAATACTTTTGCCAAGGTTTCTTCTTTACGCGCCAACTTTGACGCGGCTTTGGCCTACCCTTACGTTTCAGGATTTGTTCTCGGCACCCGTCCTGACTGCTTGTCAGAGTCGGTTTTGCAGATGTGGCAGGAATACTGTGAAAGAACTTTCGTCAGTATCGAGCTGGGCGTGCAGAGCTTCTTCAACCCGCATCTTGAGTTCATGCAACGCGGACATACCGCCGAGGATTCGCTGAAGGCTGTTCAGAAGATCTCCGAACGCACCAGTGTTGATCTCGGTATCCATTTGATTTTCGGCTCACCCGGCGAGACTGAAGACGAAATCAAGCAAACGGCTCTGATCTGTAATGATTTGCCGATTACAAATGTGAAACTTCACAACATGCACGTCTTAAAAAACACCGAGCTTGAGAAGTGGTACAACGAAAAACGTTTCACTCCGATTGAATTCAATGAATACCAAGACAAAGTTCAGCTTTTTCTCTCGCATTTACACCCACGAATTGCGATTCATCGCTTGGCCGCCTATGCTCCGAGATGGGAAGAATTGATCGCTCCGGCATGGACTGCTGATAAAATGGGCCCACATCAAAAAATGGTCGACTTCTTCAGAGCAGAAAAGATTTACCAAGGTTGCAAACTGATCGCTCAAAATGACTTAGATAGCCACTTATTTCACCAAATGAGTCTTCGAGTTGAGCGAATGAATAGCATGTGACAGAAAATGTCAGAAACAGGTGTTTCTGCACCATGCTAACGAAAAAAAGTGAAATGAAACCCGTTAAAACTAAGGTATTGACCGCATTTCTCGAGAGAGAACAATTTTAAGACGTTGGTCTGGCAAATTTCATTTTTTCGCACAGCATTCGTCTATATTTTAATCATCTGTAATTTTTTTTATATTTTTTCTTTGCAACTTACCCGAAAAAAGTTGAGGCTTAGATACAAGATATACGGCCTTAGAGACAAGTTTCCACTAAAAACCACTAGATCTAGTGATGATAGTAAAAACCTGACTTAGGGTGAGCGACCAGGACGGTCAAATAAATTTTCTTGAAAAATTGAATACTGGACCCAATTATTTCGGGGCTTCTGAGGGGAAGCTTTTCGAGAATTGTTGTCTCTAAAGCAAGAGGCACGACTTTGGTCTAGTAACTTAAGTAGGACACTGAAACATACAGATGCAGAGGGGCAGATGGAAGTTTTGAAGAGAGAACAAATGGGAACTATGGGATACGCAACAGGTGCAACAACATCTCCACACATCATGCGAGTTAAAAAGCGCGACGGAACTCTTGAGGCCGTTGACGTAACTAAAATCGTTGAACGCGTTAATCGCTGCTGCCAAGGTCTGGCGCAAACGGACCCACTTCGCGTGGCTACGAAAGCCATCAGTGGCTTGTATGACGGCGCCAGCACGAAAGAATTAGATAATCTTTGCATTCAAACCGCTTCACTTCTGATCGGTGAAGATCCGGAGTATTCACGTTTAGCTGCTCGCCTTCTTTCGACCTACGTTGATGAAGAAGTTAAAACCCAAAAAATCGGCTCTTTTGCTGATTCGATTCAAACCGGTTTTACCAATGGTCTTTTGTCACAGGTGACATACGATTTTGTTATGCAACACAAAACCGAACTTTGCGCTGCGATCGAACACTTTAAAACAGATCGTTTCGAATACTTCGGATTGCGCACCATCTATGATCGTTATCTGTTGAAAAACCCGACTGCACGTACAGTTATTGAGACACCTCAGTACTTCTTTATGCGCGTAGCTTGCGGTCTTTCTACAAATGTAGCAGAAGCGGTTGAATTCTATAAAATGATCTCTTCACACGACTACTTGCCGTCAACTCCGACATTGTTCAATTCAGGTACACAAAGACCGCAAATGAGCTCTTGTTACCTGCTTGATTCTCCACAAGATAATTTAAAATCAATCTATGATAAATACACTGACGTAGCCTTGCTTTCTAAATTTGCCGGCGGTATCGGTTTAGCTTATAGCCGTATCCGTTCGCGCGGTTCTTTGATCAAAGGCACAAACGGCCATTCAAACGGTATCGTACCTTGGTTAAAAACTTTGGATTCATCAGTTGCGGCTGTGAACCAAGGCGGAAAACGTAAGGGCGCTGCCTGCGTTTATCTTGAAACATGGCACGGTGATATCGACGAGTTTCTTGAACTGCGCGATAACACAGGTGACGAAGCTAAACGGACTCACAATATCAATATTGCGAACTGGGTTCCTGACTTGTTCATGAAGCGCGTTGAAACAGATTCAATGTGGTCTTTGTTCGACCCGAATGTCGTTCCACATTTCACTGATCTTTTCGGTGAAGAATTTGAAACCGCTTACGTACAGGCTGAAACTGAGAAAAAATACATTAAGCAAGTTAAGGCCCGCGATTTGTATTCTCGTATGATGAAAACTTTGGCTCAAACCGGCAACGGCTGGATGACTTACAAAGATGCTTCAAACACAAAATCAAATCAAACCGGCCAACCTCAAAATGTGATTCACTTATCAAATCTGTGCACAGAGATTTTAGAAGTCACATCTCCTGGCGAAACTGCGGTTTGTAACTTAGGTTCAGTCAATTTGGGCCGTCACATTACAAATGGCCAGTTCGATTTCGAAAAATTAGCTAAAACAGTACGTGTGGCGCTGAAATTCTTAGACCGCGTTGTTGATATCAACTTCTACCCGATCGATACAGCTTTAGCTTCAAACAACCGTTGGAGACCAGTCGGCCTAGGCATTATGGGTCTGCAAGATGCTTTCTTCCAAATGCGTTATGCTTTTGACTCTGAAGAAGCACAAGCATTGTCAGCCAAAATCCAAGAAGAAATTTACTACAATGCTCTTGTTGCAAGTATTGATTTAGCTGAAAAACACGGTCCTCACCAAAGCTTCCAAGAAACTCGCGCAGCTCAAGGCGTTTTGCAATTCGAACTTTGGGGTGTTAAACCGACCGACATGAAACGTTGGGAAGCTTTACGGGTTCGCATGATGAAGCACGGTTTACGCAATTCATTGATGATCGCGATTGCACCGACAGCGACAATTGCATCAATCGTGGGTAGCTACGAAGCGACTGAACCGCAAGTTTCTAATTTATTTAAACGCGAAACTTTGTCAGGCGAATTCATGCAAATTAACCGCTACTTAGTAGGTGAATTGCAAGCTAAAGGCCTGTGGAATGAAGACGTTCGTAACGATATCAAAATGGCCGATGGGTCTATTCAGGATATCGCTTCAATTCCTGAAGATATTAAGAAATTATACCGCACTGTTTGGGAAATTCCGATGAAAGCACTTGTTGATATGGCTGCTGACCGCGGCGCCTATATTGATCAGTCTCAGTCACTGAATCTTTTCATGGAAGCACCGACAATCGGTAAATTATCTTCAATGTACATGTACGGCTGGAAAAAAGGTCTGAAAACGACTTACTACCTCCGTTCACGTCCGGCGACTTCGATCCAAAAAACGACGGTTACAAAAAAATCGGCTTCGGGTACAGCAACTCCGGTTGCGACAGAAGTTGAAGCTGCACCTGCAACAACTACAGCGAAGAAAGAATATTCTGATGCTGAAGTGATCGCGTGCAGTATTGATAATCCGGAAGCTTGCGAAGCTTGCCAGTAATTTTTTAAAATATTTCAGCACGGGGCCTGTTGTTACAGGCAGGCCTCACTTACTGTTTTGCGAGGGGCGCGAAACTGTAATTATACGACGACGGAGGGTAAAATGATTTTAGATCCAGGATTTGACCTAACACTGCGACCAATGAAGTATCCGGTTTTTTTCGAAATGTACAAAAACGGAATTAAAAACACATGGACTGTTGATGAAGTCGATTTCTCAACTGACCTTGTCGATCTCAATTCCAAAATGACAGATTCAGAAAGACATCTGATTCACCGTCTTGTGGCTTTCTTTGCTACGGGTGATTCAATTGTTTCAAACAATCTCGTATTAAATTTATACAAACACATCAATTCTCCTGAAGCGCGTCTGTACCTCAGCCGTCAACTTTATGAAGAAGCTGTCCACGTTCAGTTTTATCTGACCTTATTAGACACCTATATTCCTCATCCGGACGAACGCGCCAAAGCGTTTTCCGCGGTTGAAAATATCCCGTCGATTAAGAAAAAAGCAGAATTCTGTTTTAAATGGATGGATTCAATCAACACACTCGACAGACTTGAGACAAGAGAAGACCGTCGTAAATTCTTAATGAACGTCATTTGTTTTGCTTGCTGTATTGAAGGAATGTTCTTCTTCGCTGCGTTTGCCTACGTTTACTTCTTACGTTCAAAAGGTTTATTGGCAGGTCTTGCCGCCGGTACAAACTGGGTTTTCCGTGACGAAAGCATGCACATGGCTTTCGCCATGAAAGTCATTGATACCGCAAGAAAAGAAGACCCGACACTTTTCAACGAACAAATGGAAGAAATGGTCACGCAAATGCTTGAAGATGCCATCGACTGCGAAATGACTTTTGCAGAAGATCTCGTATCAAACGGCATTGCCGGTCTTTCATTACCTGAAATGCGCCAGTACTTAGAATACATCGCAGATCAACGTCTTGAAAGTTTGAACATAGCTCCACGCTACAACACAAAAAATCCGTTCACCTTCATGGAATTGCAAGACATGCAAGAGCTCGCAAATTTCTTCGAAAGAAGAGTATCAGCTTACCAAATGGGTGTAACTGGCGCAGTCAGCTTCGACGAAACTTTCTAGACAGCGTATTAATTTATTGCGGTGGTTTGCAGGCAACTTCTGCGGACCACTTACCTCTAGCTGGCAAGCCCAATGTAGTCTGATCGACTTCTTGAACTGCATAATAGTACGTTACGTCGGCAGCTAATCCGTCGCCGCCTTGGGTTGCTGTACAGACCGATGAGTTGCAGGTCGATACATTAATATTGCTGGCTCCTCCAAGGGCTCCGCTGTAACTCCCGTCTGCGCCACTCCAACCTTTAACAGTTGAAAAAGCCCAACGTACAGTAACATTTCCTGTGCCATCTAAAAGACTTGGATTGATCAGACTAGCGTAGGCAAAATAACATGTAGGCCCGGTACCGCCGGCGCCAGCAGATGTATTTGTAGGAGCAGCCGATTGAAAAATAGTAGGTCTATCAATTGCGCATGTCACAGGAGTCGACGTAGTTGTTACCGGCAAGAGGTAACTAAATCCATCCGCGTAACTGGTAACATCAAAATTTGCCAACGTGTAAGTGTAACTTGCTCCTGCAATAATACGCTTCCCACTTGCGGGTACACTACTATTATCAACAAAATTGCTAGTGAGCGGATCCGTCGAATTTAAAGGCGCCGAATAGAGTGCTGCCGACAAACCGACTGCGCCCGATATATCCGTCATGGTCCGCGACAAAGTATAAGTAATATTTTGATTGAATCGTGCCGGCAGCATTTCCAGCGAACATGAATAAGCCGACGACGACGCTGTCAATTTTGTGAAGGTCGGTGCTCCTAAATTTCTTGAGATATAAACTTGATCAAACCAAGCTGAATCTGCAATCTGTCCATCGAGGGTTCGAAGCTTCGCACGAACGCGGTAACGACGACCCGTGGTTAAAGAATTATTACTCAAGTTCGCCCCAAGGCGAATGATAAAAGAAAATTGTCCGTTATTACATTGCGGAAAAACACGTTGAACGGGCCCTTCAACTTCGACCAAGCCCGCACCTTTTGAAACCCAAATGCAATTGTCTCCCACAGCAGTACCGTTGCCGGTCACGACTCCGTTTGCGGCTAAGCATCTGTCGGAAATTGCATTTGAGATATATGGGTTATCTGTCAGGTTTTCACCGCCAAAAACTTCAACAAGGATACGGTTTTTTTTGCGGTTAAGATCATTGCATGTTCCTGAAATTTCAACTTTGTCCGTGTCTTCAAGATTAGCAGATAAGTTGGAATTAACCACAGTCAGTTCTGGGCTCGCATTCGGGTCAATAATTTCACCATCGCCGTCGCCCGACGTATTATCCGACGACGTACCCGAACCGCTTGAAACAAGCAGCGATCCGGTGGTTAACGTTTGAGAACAGGCGCTCAACAAGAAAACCGCTAAAATAAAAGCAATAACATGGAGTTGCTTCACACATTACTTATCGGAATTTATAGGAATTATTTGAGAGCTGATTCTCAGTCTGAGACAGTGTAATCAAGATTCAGGACCATTTTAAAAAATAGCCCTGTCTCAACGGTCAAATTATCTAAAAAACTGCGCTTAAGCCAGACTTTCTTCCGGCTTTTCGTCATCGGCCTCTTCGTAGAAGGGTATTTCATCTTCGATATGAGCGTCGTCTTCATCGAAAGTCAGGCTGTCGGTTTCGTCATTGGCTGCAAGCAAGGTCTCTGCATTTTCGGATGTAGCACCCGCCCCGTCACTTTCAGCCACAGCTTCGCCTGTCACTTCAGATTCAGTTGTGACAACTACGCCGTTAGCCGCTTGAACTAAAGAAGCTTCATAGCGAGTCAACCAGTTCACATCACGTTTTGGAACTTCTTCGCCGACGGCTAAAGCTTCACGAATATTTTGAGCTTTTTCTTCATCGCGTTTCATGCGTTGACGCAATTTTTCTTGCTCAAAGAAATCCGAAGATGTCGTGATTGAAGTCAGTTGCTCTTCAATCAGGCCTAACTCTTCTTCACCTTGCGAGTAGCTGGAGTCTATAACTTGCGCAGCCATTGAATCTGTTACGCTCGCCAACGTCGGCCTGTCTTCAACCTCTTCGCCGATACCTTCCGGCAACAGTTCGTCGATTTGAGAAAGAGTCGGAAGTTCTTTTAAGTTACGCAAACCGAAGATTTCAAGGAATCTTCTTGTCGTTCCGTACTGCATAGGTTTACCCGGAAGGTTTTCAGCTTTGCCTTCAAAGTTAACAAGGCCTTTTTCCATCAGAGCGCGTAATAGGTGACCTGATTCAACCCCGCGGATTTGGTCAATTTCCATTTTAACAACCGGTTGCTTGTAAGCAACGATCGCCAGCGTTTCAAGTGCAGGTCCAGACAATTTAAACGCGCGGGTTTTGATCGTGCGTTTTAAGAAATTCATATTATCCACTTTAGTGCGGATTTGGTAACCACCGGTGACTTCTTCTAAAGTAACACCACGGCGACCGCCGGCGTATTCAACCGCAATCGCTTCAATTGAACGACGGATCTTGTCTTTTTTAACTGTCGTACCTTTGAAAACCTGCTGAATAGAAGCCAGACTGACCGGACGATCCGAGGCAAATAAAATACTTTCAATAATACTTTCAACCTGTTCGTCTTCAACAAACTCAAGGTCTTCAATTTGAGCGGCTTCGAAACCTTCAAGTTCAGTTCCTTCAAGTTCTTCCGCTTCAACACCCGCTTCTTCTGTAGTTTCAGTTACAGTTAAGGCTCCGGCCAAAAAGCCTTCACCTTCTTCGGCGTC
>JANPAD010000179.1:0-3143 GCA_031429735.1 Bdellovibrio sp.
TGTGAATTGTACCTGGTTGAGGGAGACTCGGCCGGTGGATCTGCTAAGATGGCCCGCAACCGAAAAACACAAGCGGTTTTACCTCTGAAAGGTAAAATCTTGAATGTTGAAAAAGCGCGTTTTGATAAAATGCTTTCAAATGAAGAGATCAGAATGATGATTTCTGCCCTTGGAACGGGAATTGGTAAAGACAATGTGAGTGTGGATAAAGTTCGATATCATAAAATCATTATCATGACCGATGCCGACGTCGACGGATCGCATATCCGTACACTTCTTTTGACATTCTTCTACCGTCAAATGCCTGAAGTTTTAGACCGAGGCTTTATTTATATTGCTCAACCACCTTTGTATCGGGCTAAAAAAGGACAGTCTGAAACTTACTTGAAAGACGAAGCTGCATTAACAGAATTTCTTTTAAGTTCAGGTTTGGATTCATTCCAATTTAAAGGAAAAACAACGGATATACCGACTCTACGTCAAATGATTTTAAATATTCAAAGATTCTACTCATTGTTAAAAGCTTCTTCGGCGAAATACGATCACGACATTCTTTATTACACATTGACTAAAATTGCAGGTTTAGAAGACGTCCTTAAAGATGAATCTAAATTAAACGAGACCGTAAGTGATATTAAACAATGGGTATCAGTGACACCTTCACTAGGAATTACAGATTTTCATACAACGGTTCAAAACGTTGATGGTAAATTAGCAGCCGTTATTACAACAACACGTTATGCCGACAAAAAAGTAACCGTTTTATCGACTGATTTACTGAACGCCTCAGAAATTAAAGAACTTCGGGATCTTTGGAAAAATATCCAGGGCGTTTCGAAATTACCAGTGACAATTGAACAGTCTAATTCTGAATTTTCTTTTGAATCTTATAGCGAGTTTTCTGAACATGTTATGGCCTCAACTAAAAAAGGTATTTACATTCAACGTTATAAAGGACTGGGAGAGATGAATCCGGATCAGTTGTGGGATACCACTCTAAATCCAGAAAATCGCCATCTTTTAAAAGTAACGATCGACGATGCCGTAGCAGCCGATGAAACCTTCTCGGTTTTAATGGGCGAGCAAGTTGAACCACGCCGTAAATTTATTAACGACAATGCCCTTATGGTTAAAACCTTAGACGTATAAAGAGATAGGGAAATAGAAAATGGATTCTTCTTCAGAAAACCCAAAAGGTATAACGAACGTCGATATTAACAAAGAAATGCGCGAGTCGTATTTGCAGTACTCAATGTCAGTCATTGTAGGCCGCGCTTTACCTGACGTACGTGACGGCTTAAAACCGGTACACAGACGTGTTTTGTTTGCGATGCATGAACTTTCTAATACGCACGATAAACCCTATAAAAAATCAGCCCGTGTTGTTGGTGATGTGATCGGTAAATACCATCCACATGGTGACGTAGCTGTTTACGACACAATGGTTCGTATGGCGCAGGAGTTTTCTCTGCGCTTCCCCCTGATTGATGGTCAGGGTAACTTCGGTTCAATCGATGGCGATTCTCCGGCTGCCCAACGTTATACCGAAGTACGTATGACCCGTTTAGCTGAAGAGCTTTTGAATGATATCGAAAAAGAAACTGTCGCGTTTGGTCCGAACTACGATGACTCTTTAGAAATTCCTCTTATTTTGCCTGCGAAATATCCGAATCTTTTAGTGAATGGATCGACCGGTATCGCGGTCGGTATGGCGACAAATATTCCACCACACAACTTGGGCGAAGTCATTGATGGTTGTATTCACCTAATAGCGAATCCTGATTGCGGTATTGAAGAATTAATAGAACGCATTCAAGGCCCCGATTTTCCGACGGCTGGTCAAATTGCCGGCCGTGAAGGTATTTTATCTGCCTACCGCAAAGGGCGCGGGATTATTATAATCAAAGCCAAAAGTGAAATTGAAACTAAAAAAGATCATGAAGAAATTATTATTACTGAGCTTCCGTATCAAGTTAATAAAGCAAAATTGATTGAAAGTATTGCGGATCTTGTTCGTGAAAAAACAGTTGAAGGTATTTCAGATATTCGCGATGAATCTTCTCGTGAAGGTATGCGCGCAGTTATCGTTTTAAAACGTGGTGAAAATGCATCGGTTATTTTGAACCGCCTTTATAAGTTCACTCAGCTTCAAGTTAGTTTCGGTATTATTATGCTGGCGCTCGATGCTAAAAATCAGCCCGTTGTATTTAATTTAAAAGAAATGTTGCAGGCTTTCGTTGAACATCGCCGCGATGTTGTAACTAAGCGCTGTATTTTCGAATTGAAAAAAGCTCAAGAGCGCGCCCATATTTTAGAGGGCTTGAAAAAAGCTCTTGATCAAATCGATGCGGTTATTGCCACAATCAAGGCTTCGAAAGAAGCCCACGCAGCCCGTGAAGCCCTGATGGTTAAATTCGCTTTTAGTGAACGCCAAGCAATCGCAATTCTTGAAATGCGCCTTCAACGGTTGACTGGTCTTGAAATTCAAAAAATTATCGAAGAATTGGCAGAACTTACGAAACAAATCGATTGGCTTAAAATGGTTTTGGCCGATGTTAAAGAGATCTACAAAATTATCGTGGCTGAATTAGAAGATATTAAAAAACGTTACTCGAACCCACGTCGTACTGAAATTACCGGCGACTTATCTGATATAGAAGATGAAGATCTGATTGCAGATGAGCCGATGGTTGTGACAGTGACGAACACAGGTTACATCAAGCGTATTTCGACTGAAGAATACCGCGTGCAAAAACGCGGCGGTAAAGGCTTGAAAGGTATGGAAACACGTGAGGAAGACTACGTGACCGACCTATTCACATCGTCAACGAAAACTATGCTTTTGGTTTTCACCGACAAAGGTAAAGTTTACTGGTGTAAAGTGCATCGTCTGCCGATGGGCAGTCGAACTTCAAAAGGTAAATCATTAGCGAATGTTGTTAATTTAGCTGCGGGCGAAAAAGTTCGCGCCATTTTACCAATTACTGAATTCAGCGAAAATAAACATGTCGTGATGTTGACTGAAAAAGGGATTATCAAGAAAACATCTTTAGATGCGTTCTCGAATCCTCGCCAAGCCGGCATAATTGCCCTGACAACGGATTTAGATGATCAAGTGGTCGCAGTGAGCCTTTCAGATGGCC
>JANPAD010000180.1:0-12063 GCA_031429735.1 Bdellovibrio sp.
ATTTTTAAATTTACAGAGGGAAGTTAAGAAACAGAAATGAAATGGTGCCCAGTGAGGGAGTCGAACCCCCATGCCTCGCGGCGCTAGGTTCTAAGCCTAGTGTGTCTGCCAATTCCACCAACTGGGCACAGACGAATCAAGAGAACTCACAGTTCTATTCAAAAACGGCCTAAAAAGCAAAAAAAAACGAACGAAAGCTGGAATGGGCACATTTCACTCGTATTTTGGCCTGTTTTAGGCCAGTTCGTGCGCTGGCGGTTTGGACTGCATATGTTTTGGGCTTATTATGGGCACTTGAAACCACTAACCAAGAAAAACCACTATGAAAAAAATATTTCTATTCGGAGCGTTGCTCGGACTCTCTTTACCTATGTTTGCTGAAACACTTTATCAAAAACCCGATGCACCTATTGACCAACTCATCCGTGGCCCCGATCAAGCCAGTCCATCGATTAATCGTCAGAAGACGGCACTCGTCAAAGGCTACGGCGTTTATTATCCTTCAATTAAGTATGTGGCCCGCCCACAGATCAAATTAGCCGGCGTGCGCTTCAATCCCAAAAATTACACCAGTGTGGCCAATGGTTACGTGAAGCGTTTGGTTTATCGCGATATCAAAACCAAAGCCGAAAAAGAAATTTCATTTCCTGAAGGAAGCATCATCCGCGAGCGGAGTTGGTCACCCGATGGTCATCACTTGGCCGTTTCAATCGAAACTGAAAAATGTCACGAGGTCTGGATTGTTAAAATTCCGAGTTTACAAAAAAGTAAAATTCCCGGAGTTTGCTTGAACGCTGTTTTGGGCCGCTACGTCGACTGGATCGACAACAATCAACTGTTGTTACGTGTGCGCACGCCTGACCAAGCCCAGGAATTGACCGTTGATAAAGAAATTCCGACCGGGCCGGTTATTCAGGACGCTAAAGGGCAGGTTTCAAATAACCGCACCTATCCGAATTTAATTAAAACACCACAAGATGAAAAAGTTTTTGCGAGGGCCATTAAGTCGCAGCATGTGGTTTACCACGTAAACACCAAAGCGATAACTCAACTAGGGCCCGCGGGCATGTACACTACATTTGATTACTCGCCTGATCGCAAGTTTATTTTAGTTAAAACCCTGCAGACACCGTTTTCTTACAGCGTTCCGATTTCGCTGTTTGGATACAAGCTTGATGTCTGGACAAACGATGGTAAACCTTTTCATCGCCTTGTTGAAAGTGAAGCGCAAGAAAATATCCCGATCGAAGGCGTAACTGATAAACCGCGGTCGTTTAGCTGGATTTCGTCAGAACCTTCAACTTTGAAGAACCTGCAAGCTTTGGATAAAGGGGACTGGAACGTCAAAGCTGATTATCGCGACGAAATCTATTTCACCAAAATGAAATCTGCGGGTGATACAAAACCTGAATTCATTCAGAAGTTTAAGTTCAGGGTTGAAGGCTTTGATGCTTTTGATCTGAAAGACAACTACATGGTCACTGAATACGAACGTGACCGCAAATGGGTCACTGATTACCAAATGCAAAAGGCCGCGGACGGCTGGCAACTTAAAACGATGTTCAGCCTCAGTGAAGACGACGATTACAATTCTCCGGGCACACCGTTTTCAAAACGCAATAAATACGATGAATTCGTCATTGCCGTTGATCAAACGGGTGGCGATGCCAGTATCTATCTTTCAGGCAAAGGTTCAACTCCCAAAGGCGATTCTCCGTTTTTAAAAAAGATGTCTTTGGGTTCACTCAAAACCACCGAATTTTTCAGGTCCTCAGAAGGGCGCTACGAATCGTTTCAGGTTTTTATGGACACCGACCACTACACGCAGTTTTTAATTTCATCTGAATCGCAGACTGAAATGCAAAAGTTTGAACTGGTCAATATGAAAGACGGCAAGCTCAGCCGTGAAAGTTTTCTTGATGCTGAGCCGGATATTTTTCAGAAGATCGCCCAGTTTAAAAAAGAAATCGTGACTTATAAGCGTGCGGACGGAGTTTTACTGTCAGGAACTCTTTATTATCCGACCGATTACCAAGAAGGTAAAAAATATCCGGCTATTATCCAGGCTTATCCGCTTGAATACGCCGATGCCGCCACAGCCGGGCAGGTGCGGGGGTCGCAGAACTATTACTCAAGACCATCCGGCTCAAGTGTGTTGTTTAACCTGATGCGCGGTTACTTCGTGCTGGATGAGGCGCAAATGCCGATCATTGGGCCGCCCGAAACAAAAAATGATACTTTCCGCGAACAACTCGTGGCCGGAGCCAAAGCGGCCATCGATTTTTTAAAACAAAAAGGTTTGGTTGATGAAAAACGCGTCGGTGTCATCGGGCACAGTTACGGTGCTTTTATGGTTTCGAATCTTTTAACTTATTCAGATTTATTTGCGACAGGCATTGCGCGTTCGGGGGCCTACAACCGTACGCTGACTCCGAACGGGTTTCAGGGCGAACGCCGCTCGCTTTGGCAGGCTAAAGATACTTACGCTAAGATGTCTCCGTTTATTGATGCGGATAAAATGAAAAAGCCACTGTTATTGGTGCACGGTATGGCCGACAACAATGCGGGAACTTTTACTTTGCAGTCTGAAAGATATTTTGATGCTTTGAAGGCTCAAGGAGCAACAGCACGCTTGGTGCTGTTGCCTGAAGAAAGTCACGGTTACGAATCTTTAGAGTCAAACGAACACGTACTTTACGAATCATTCAGATGGTTCGACAAGTACCTCAAAAACTAATTACTTATAAAACTTATAATTAACAACTAAGCCAGGGTGATCAGATAAATCACGGTCACCAAGTTTGCTTTTCATGTTTGTCGCTGCAAAGAATGGAAACACACTCACACCGCCACCGCTTTTATAATATTGATGGTCGGTTGTTAACAGCAGGTCTTCAAGTAAAGTGCCTTCGCCAAGTTCGCAATATTGAGGATAAGATTTGCAGTAATAACCTACATTGTGCATCGGTTGCATCGCATTCAACATATTATTATAAATCGGGCTGTTGTCTTTAATGTTGAAATCGCCACCAAACAAGCTTGGACGAGTGGTGGAAATTTTACTATTCATAAAATCGGAAGTGATTTGCATTTGTTTAAGTTGAGCCGCATGCACCGCTTCAGTTTTAGTGCCTGAAGATCCGACAGAGTTTAAATGTGTATCGAAGATATCAACAAGACCGATTCCCGGCACGTCAATCTGCACGTACAAAACGCCTTTGTTTGCATAACAATCCCAGCCGCTGCATTCGCTTCCGAATACAACTGCATCGGTTTGCACAATCGGAAAGTCGCTCAAAATATAAAGTCCGCTATTGGTCAGCGGTTTCGATGAATCAGCGTCTTCATTGCGAACTTTTGAATTTGGGCCTTTCTGAACAAATTTGTAACCGGCATTTTCAATAAATTGTTTAACATCTCCGCGGAAACCCTCTTGAACAACCAACACATGAGGGGCAGCACCACGACCGCGCTGCTCTTGAAAAATACGCGCCATCTCGTCAAACAGCGGAGCCTTGTTGGCTTTCAACGGCCACGGCAACCCGTTGACATTGTAACTCATCAGGCGAAATTCCATGACGGGGACTTTGTTAATTAAAGTTTCAGGCAGCGCTTCTTGTGCAAAAGCGGCTTGAGAAAAGAAAGCCAATACGAGGGCTAAAAGTAATCTTATTTGTGTGAATCTACTCATTTGATCGTCCTTGATTAAACTCGAGTCTTCTTGACCTGAGCTGGTTTTACTCAATGCTAGTAAAATTGATTAAACTTACAAGACTTTGGTTAGGGTATTTGCTCTAATCTGATTGGTTGCTTATTACAGTCGTTTTTGGAGTGGTGTGGCAGGGCTAAGGTCTAGCTCGAGTCTGGTTTATAGGAAGTGACTTTCAAATTAGCGCTTCTTTACTAGAGGACAGCGGTACGAAAAAATGCGTTTATCTTTTTAATTTTCTGGTCTGCCGATTAAGTAAAATTAACTTTCCCACTTTGCCATAAAAGTTGTTCATTTTACGCTCTAATTAGATTTTTCAATTGCACCACTTTTAAATAAAGTGGACTTGTAAGACATTTCAGTTGAACCGGGGTTGTCTCGTCAGTTTCTGCTTTATCTGAAAGAATGATTAAATGGTCGCGCCAACAAGTGGCTCCAATAACATTATCGGCAATAGTCGCAGCTACGAAGTAGGGTGCCGCTAGGCTAGACACACTTAAGATCTTCTTGATAGCTAATTTTTTCTGAAGCTTTTCACCAAG
This sequence comes from Bdellovibrio sp., assembly GCA_031429735.1. GTDB lineage: Bacteria > Bdellovibrionota > Bdellovibrionia > Bdellovibrionales > Bdellovibrionaceae > Pseudobdellovibrio. The sequence continues at coordinate 4,252 of JANPAD010000180.1, forward strand.
ATCTGCATCAAAAATTCGAGCAATTGTATTGAGACCAGAAGTCAGTCCTTGTGCGGCTAAGCCAACACTTAAGTTTTCAATATCATCGTCTGAAACCATGATAATCGCTTTTGCTGTTTTAACATTTGCGTTGGCTAAAGTATCGTCATTTCGAGGGTCGCCTTCAACGACAGCGACTTTTCTTTTTATGTCTGCCGGGAATCTTCCGATTTTGTCATTTTCAATAACGACAAGAGGGACCTGATTCATTGTGAAATGTTCGGTTATTCTGATTCCGATGTGACCGCCGCCCACCAAAATGATGTGATTTTTCTGAGGAACAGAGTGTCCGCCAAACAAACCACTGAATTTTTCAGACAAAAGGGTGTCTGCAACAACACTGAATAGCACGGCAAGACTTGTTGCGCCACCTAACATCAGAAATATGCCAAATATTTTTAGACCTGGCGAAGCCGATGAAAAGTTAATGTCACCATAGCCGACGGTTGTGATTGTCGTCGTTACAAAATAAATCGAATCAATCCAAGATAAGGACATCTGGTTTTTTATGATGATGGCCGCCGACACAATCACCAAAGCAATCAAGCTTAAAATTCGATGAAATTTAATCAGAGCCGGTCGAAAAATCCAATCGCGTACTCGCAATGCCAATGACGGCTTGGCTTTTTTTACTAAAGTAGCGCTCTCAAGAAATAAGCTAAAGGCGGCGGCATGAGCATTCGTATCACTTTTTAAGATAGAACCATTTTTTGTAATCATCACGACGGGTCTATCGCCTGACGAAGATTCTGAAAGTTTAAACTGCTGCCCTTGAAAATTAAAACTATAAAGCGAACTACCCATTTCGACGGCATTGCAAAATGCTGGAGCCGCAAGTTCGGACGTACTGAAAACCTGACTTACGCCGAAGGCTTCTGAGATATGTTGACCTAAATTGGTATCAAATAATCGACAGATAATTTTTATATTCGGATTTAATCGTCGCGAATCCATAACGATAGAGACATTCACTAAATCCTGATCAGTTACTGCTAAAACGACGCGGGCAGATTCTATTCCGGCCTTAACCAAAAGTTCATCGCTTCGGGCATCGCCCAGAATTAAGTGACCACCCAAAGATTCCACTTTTCTTTGCCAGTCTTTCGGTGCTTTGTCCGTAATGACCGTAACTTTCAACCCAAGTCGACAAAGCAGCTCAAAAGAGCGAAATCCAATATGACCAAGCCCGCAGATTATAATATGGTCTTTCAATTGAACCTCCCGGTGAGACTCTTGAACATTATTTTTAATTTAAATGTTAATTTTTTTAAAACAGAGCGGTTTGAAAATCGTTTTTTTCTTTTGTGTAAAAAGCTATGTGACGCCATTAAAAGACCGGCTTGATCTATTTTCAACAAACTCTTACGTTCATCGTCAGTTAGTTCGCAATTTTTTAGCGCCACCAATGAGTCGCTCAGAAATTGACTTCTAAAAACAGGGTCGGTGTAAAGGCGGGCTAATGTGAGCTCAAATGTTTGTGCACTCAGGCGACCCTCCCATTTTAGAAGTTCGTTGCTCACGGGCATTTTTTAAAGTTCTTTTTGCGCGATTAATTTGGTTCAACAGAGTTTGAAATTCTGGGTATTCTCCATCTCTTTCAATAATAACAGTCAACGGCTGTTCGACGAACTGACCCAATACACCAAGCAAATCAAATACAATTTCAGGAATATCGTGAACGTGATCGTCAAGCAGCCGCTGGCCCTTTAAATTAGATTCGAAACCTTGAGGTTCTTGAATCCATTCGCCACCGCTTAAGTGAACAAGCTGAACTCGATCGAGCGGAAAAGATTTTAAATATACAACAGGATCAAAACCAAAATTAATCGCGTTAGAATACAGGTTGTGGAGGTCAAGAAGCATGTTGCAGCCGGAGCCTTTCAGAATTTCGCTGACCCACTGAGGTTCTGACATGCTTGAGTGAGGCGGGTCGATCAGAGTGGCTACATTTTCAAGAGCGGGGCAGTTGCCGACGACTTTTTTTATCAGTTCTAAGTTTTCTAAAGTTCCGTAAACAGTTTGCATGTTTCTGGGAGGCGAAGCTAAGTGACCAATTTCGATATTTTCTGCACGAACAAAAGCGAGATGCTCTGACCAAGTATCCGGAGCAAGATAATCGAGAACTCTTTTTAAATTTTGCAGTCTTTTGGGGTTTAATTTAAAAGACGTTGCTAAACCTAACCCAACCCCATGATACACAACAGGGGTTTGGACTGAAAGTGTTCGTAAGGATCTTAGTTTTGTCGAAGAGGCGTTGAAATAATCATCCAAGATGACTTCCACAACATCAATTTGATCTAAGTGCGATAGAATTGCGGGGGCAATTTCTGGTCGCCACCCTAAACCGACAAGATCCATAGCTCAGTCTCCGCCACCACATCCGCCGCAACCACTGCCACCACCACCGCCACCACACGATGATCCGCAAGAAGAACCACAGCTTGTGGTGCTACACGAACTGGTTGCTTTCGCTTTGGGAAATAATTTTTGAATGTAGGGAAAGTTTGTCGTTGATAAAGCCGCAACTCCAAATATAGCAGCTAAAAGTGCAGCCTCGTTTGTTTCGCCGCCAGATTTAATACGATCACCACGATCTTCCAAGCCTTTGAACAGGGTTCGTAAATCAGCTAACACGCGGTCGCCTAAAACTGTCCGCTCTTTTTTATAGATTTTGAACAAGAAGACTAAAAACACCACGGCTAAGATAATTAAAAACATAACGTTATAATGGCCACGTAGAACAGCAAAAGATATTTTAGCCACTGCCGTTGCGCCAATGACGAATAAACCAACGATAAACATTGGGCGCCTTGATGCATAAATAACATCTGACGCAATAAGTTTATTTTGTTCGAGGGTGCTTTGATATTCATATTGAGCTGCATTCCACAGTTTTTGATCCGTGTACATGTCTTGAGCGTGACCAGAAGTAGAAAACTTTCTGAGAATGCTTTTCTCTATCGGTCTTCTGGTGCTATCAAGAGCGGCTTTATTTTTGGTTTTAAGGTTGTTATCTGACACTTCAAGTAATCCACGATCTATTAAAGATAGGGCGGCAATTCTTAAAGCTTCATTAATTCCGCCGCGCAAAAAAGCGATTTCATAAGGGTCGGTTAAGTTTAGTTTCGGCATAGGCCAGGCAGATTCTTGTTGTGCGATTCGATGACGAATAAAAAACAATGTGATGACGCCCATCAACACATAAAAAACTAGAAACTGCGGACCTGGCATATCAAGTGGATTCATCAGCATAGCCACCTCACTTTAACCCTTGTAAGCGTTCGTGCATGAATTTCAAGAGATCGAGCAGTCCTAAGAGAGTTGCGCTAGCCTCACCAGATTTCAATTCTTTCTGCTCACGAGCGGTCGACATATTATTCAAAATATCCGACCAATTTTGACCGACAAATTGACCTGTTAAAACTTGAAGAGCCTCTTTAGGATTACTCTGCTTGTTGCCCTCTAATGCTAAAATTGTTGCGGCACATGCGCGAATGGGCCCTGTTGAATCTGCAATAATAGGCACGAGTTGTTCTTCTCTTAAACTAATAAGCGCGTATCTTTCTCGAATCCTCAAGGTCAGATTAACAATGACTTGCCTTAATCTTTGAATTGTAGCCGCTCTTGAGACCTCTAGATTCAGAAATGGACTAGTGCCAAACAAGAGCCGATGTCGAGTTAGGATGTCTGTGAATTTGACAGCAAAGGCCTCTGATGCATCCGAAATTTCAGATTCAAGAATAAACATAACACCTAATCGAATAGCAGCATGCGAAACTCGTAAATTTTCTCTTATGAGGTTAACCTGAGAAACATCGAATTTTTTTAAGACAAGCATCAAGTTAACATCCGATGAGGATCGAAGTCTCCCTTCGGCTGCTGATCCAAACAACACCACAGACACCATGTTTTCAGAGAAAACTTCGCATGCTCTTGAGACGAAATCTGCTAGGTTTCGACTTACATTTTCTGGTAGATCCGTTAAGGCGTTATCCATTTTTCCTCCTGTGATTTTGTTTCACTAAAGACTAGTGAACCGCATTTTGTTTTAATTGACCAGTATTGACTTGTACTTCAGGCCTCTCATATTGAGACACGAATATTCGAATAAGCTCAAGATTGTCAACTTGGTCGCCGATTAGGCCCCAGAACATATTGAAACTTATTTATTTAGGGAGCCATCATGAGTCGTTTGAATTTTCAGGGTAAAGGATCAGAACTCTTTATAATCGGATTAAAGAACTTTTTCCTAACCGTCGTCACTCTAGGTTTTTATTCATTTAAAGCCAAAGTCGTTCGTCGTCAGTATCTTTGGTCACACATGTCTTATGACGATCAGCCTTTCTCGTTTGCGGGCCAAGCTATGGACCAAGTCAAAGGTCTTGGTTGGGTTATTGCGATGGGTTTAGGATTACTAGCTGTGGCTGCGGTCGCATTTGTAATTCATCCTGTGCTTTCTCTACCATTCGTCTATTGTGGTATCGCTTTGTTAGTTATTCGAATGAAATTTGGCGGCTTTCGCTACAAAGTACGAAATACGACGTATCGAAAAATTCGTGGTAACGTGGCTCCGCAGGCGTTTAATCTCTATTTAAAGCAGGCTATTAAAGGTGCATTTTTGACGATGATTACCTTAGGTATCTATCGTTCTTTTAATCAAATGCATTTAATGAAAATTAAATGGAACAATACCTCATGGGGGCGTCAAGCTTTTTCATTTACCGGTGACGGCAAAGAGTTCTTCTGGCTTAACTTAAAAGGTGTACTCCTGTGCATGGTAACACTCGGCATTTATACTCCGTGGTATTTAGCTAACCGATATCGCTATTTGGCCAGCCATTTACATTTCATGAATTCGCCGTTCAAATTTGAAGTCAGCGGTTCACAATTTTTTAAACTTTTCTTTATCACGGTATTGGGAACAGTTTTTACTCTCGGTATCGCGACCCCGTGGCTTGCCACAATGGTTATTCGTGAATTGTCAGCGTCATTCTCTTACACGGGTAATCCGGATTGGAACCAAATCACTGAAGACCTGCGCGCCGCACTTAAAAATGCCGGCGACATGGGTGCGGATGCACTTGATTTCGACCACGATTTCGACTTTGCCATGTAATGGCTTCGTATTCGGGAAATCCTTGTACAGTTCGCACTCTCGAGCGAAACCGTTTGGCGGTTTTGCTCGAGCACGTTTGTTATATTTGGGAAATACCTGAATGTGAAATTTCAGTAGGATTTTTAAATGTCCAAGTGACGTCGCCCTATGGTGCGGTCGAACTGTCGAGGTCTGAGTGGAAAGCCCTAGGTCTGAGTTCTCCTTCGGGGTGGAAGACGATTGCTTTGTATATCGCCGGAATTACCGCTGTTTGCTCACTTCTCGTTTTCAGTATTCGATTTTTGGCTAAGCCGATAGCAAATCAGATTTCGCTCGAGACTGAAAAAAAGTGGTTTGCGTTTTCAGATACTGAAGATAAAGACCTCATGCTTTTACTTCGTAAATTAAAAGCACCAAAAGTTGTCAGTGCCAATTTAGATTTGGATGACTCTTCAGTTAATGCCTTTGCCTTACCGGGCGCCCAAATACGGGTTAATCAAGGCCTCTTGTGTTTTACAGAATCTCCGGAAGAACTTCTGGGTGTCTTAGGGCACGAGCTGGGACACATTCAGCAACGGCATATCGTTCGCGGCGTGATTGAGCGCTCTGGAACCGCCATTTTAATGTTGGTGTTGGGTGCCGGTTCTACGGCCGATCTTGCCAATACGGCGATCTCAAATCGTTTTTCAGTGGAAGATGAGGCCGAGGCCGATAGAATCGCGTCAAAGCTGATGCTTGATTCCGGTTTTTCGCCGGATGCGCTAGCGCAGTTTTTCAAGCGACTTTCAAGCAAAGACCCAAATTATTTTTCAAAACTTGAATTTTTGCTTTCGGATCATCCGCTCTCTCAATCTCGAATTGATTTTTTTAAGGCTCAATCAGCTCTATTGGATGAGGGCGCGACGCCCTCACGACACGCGATTGATAAAGCTTGGCTCAGCCTTCGGTTGAAAGCCGGTTGTAAATAAACGTCATGGTCTAATTTACTGACCCAGCCAGGCTTTTTGGGTGCGCTGAAAACGATATGTTACAATTGCGGTAACAACGGCAAAACCCAGCAGAGTGGCAGAAAAGCTTTCTCCTGTCATGGTAAAGCTGCAAATCACAAGAGCCAGTTCGCCAAAAAAAATGACCATATTTGTCATCCAAGCTTTGGTTCTTTCGACCTTGGTCAAATAAGATGTGATCTTTTCAAAAATCAAATTTGAAAAAATAGCACTGTTGATCATCCAGACAATGGCTAGAACAAGCATGATAAAATAAATGAGATAGTGAGAAGACGCCGACAAAACCACCGAAGCAAAAAACGGCGAGTAAAAGGGCATAATCAGCGCGTAAATAATAACCGGAACCGCAAAAACCAGGGCCCGCATTTGCACGATGAAAAACATTTTACGTCGCGGGACGGGCAGAGACAGCAGGTAATTGCGAGACATCACATGCTGAGATCGCCACGCCGCGCCGGTTAAGCTTTGCAGAGGAATAATTGCAAAAAATAAAAGAACGACCCCTAAAATAAATAAGATAGCCGGGTGAAAGGCAGCAGAAACACAACAAATCGCAATGATAATAAAATTAATAATCCAGTTAATTTTATTGCTTAGAAAATCTCGGTGTAGAAAATGATAAATCATTTAGCCTCCAAGTGGTCCGCGACCAATTGCGCGAAACTTGCGTTATCTTGCGTCTTTAAAAAATTTTCGATCTTGGCAAAAACCGAAATTTGTCCGGCTTTCATAATGATGACATCTGAAATGTAACGCTCAAGTTCTTCGAGTATATTCGTGGCCAGAATCACCGTGCAGCCCCGTTTTTTATTTTGCTCATACAAGCGTGCCATAAAACGCCGCCGTCCGACAATGTCGAGTACCGCTGTAATTTCATCGACGATAATTAAAGTAGGCTCAGTCGCCAAGGCGCCGACGATCTGAACCCGTCGCACTTCGCCTGCAGACATGCTACCCAATCGACTGTTTTCATTCACATGAAACTCTTTCATCAAAGTCTGTTCAAGTTCATCCGAGTAGTGGTGATAAAAGTATCTGTTAAACTTAAGATATTGGCGTACGGTCCAATCTCCCGGGATATCCATTTTTTCAGATAGGTAAACGATGCTTTGGCGCAGTTGCCATTGATCGTTGACGGGTAATTCGCCACGCACGCGAAGTTCGCCGGAGCTCGGCACTTTAAAGCCCATGATCATATCTAAAAGAGTTGTTTTGCCGGCGCCGTTTTCGCCGAGCAAAGCTACAAAGCTGCCTTGCACAAAATCGGCATTTAAATTATTAAGAATTTTGGCATGACCGCGCGGCACGTAGTCGAGATTTTTGATTTGGATTTCATGATTCATGTAGATAGGATTCTGCGAAATGACTCTTCGGACAAGTGAATATTCGCACTTTTAAGTAAACTCGATCAACGGACTCTCGTTTATGAGGACTACGAGTCATTTAAAGGCAATGCGCTATTCTTCCGGAAGTTTACAGAAAAAATTTCCAACAAAGAAATGCAAATGAAGAAATTCCGAGCAGCACAAGAACCAGACCGATCATTCCCTCGCCTTGTACGAGATATCGAAATCCTGCTCCGGACTGTAGAAGCTTACCGGCATACAGCCAGCCCAAAATAAGGCCGTAAATTGCGCCGACCGGAATAGTCAGCAAAATAAAAAAACCAAA
>JANPAD010000181.1:0-3791 GCA_031429735.1 Bdellovibrio sp.
TGACGGTCTTGTTCAGCTGTGTAAACCGCAATAAAGTCAGTGGCGACTGCTTGGCCGTCGCGTGAAATGAGACCATACTCTGAGGTATCATTATTGATTAAAATAGATAAAATCGATCTGTAAAAGTATTCAACATTTTCGCCGTTGTTGCGAACATACGCTTCTAAAATTTCAAGATAATGTTTGTCAGATGCATCCAAAGCCAAACGGCCCGGAGCTTCGCCGAAACTACGGCCGGTCATTTCATCTTTGTCTACGTTTCCGGATCCGTAATTCACATTGTAGGCCGTGTTTTCACTGTTAATTTTGACAGCTACGCCGCCGCCACTGACTAAGGCCAGATAAGTTGAAAGATCATAACGACCTGAACCTATCCCTTTTTGACCTAAAATTTGCGGCAGATCGTAAAAGTTAACTTTTTGTTGATCGGCAGCAAGGCTATCTGCGACCTGTTTCAATTTTGCAGCGCTGCCTGCGGCCCTAAGAGCCCGTGAGGCCACCTTGCTGTCTACTTTTTTGAGCGCTGAAACCGCCTGTTGGCCGCTCGTCACATTAAAACCGTCTGTCGACATACGGTCGAGAGCAGGTTTAATCACGTCCTGCATAAGAGACAAGTAAGTACGTCCTTTATGCTGGCTTAAATCTACAATGTTTGAATAAGTTATCTGGCTCGCGAAAGAAAGTGAGCTGATTAAAAGAATAAATAGCGATAAGGTTTTTTTCATATTGCGCTCCGTTGGCGTACGTATAGCTGAATCATTCCGTGAAGCCTATGCCGAAGTATGAAACTTGTTATACGTTTAATGGATATTAACTAATCCGGGGTGAGGGGTACGTGCTCAAGAGGTACACGGCTTTCGGACTCGTACATCGTGAAGCCGACCGAGACTAAGTAGCTCCAGTTGTTGTCAGTTCGATGGAGATAGCTGTCGCGGTTAGCAGAGATTGAAAAATCCGAATAGCGGTATCCGGCTAAAAAAAACTGTGCGCCGTAATCATAGCGAAAACCGATCGAAGACTCCCAGCCCGAAAACCCGGCCTGCGCATCGTAAGCAGCGCGCTGACTAGTTTGCTCACTTGGGGTGATTTGAAAAAAATAGTCGGCGATCCCTTCGCTCAGATAATTCAATGTCGCTGACATATAGAGGCTCAGGTTACGAATGCCGGCGAAGTCGTATTGATCGATTTCAAAATCAGGGGCAATTGTAAATCCTAGGTAACGGGTGTTAGAGAAGTCTGTCGAGAAAGAGGCCCGGATCGGTAGACCCGCACGGACTTGGCCCCAATCGCGGTCTCGGTAAAAGTAATACAATAAGCGTGGCCCGGCTTCGAAAGTCCAATCCAGATTCGGCATGCCTTCGCGCGCCCGGTTTTGCCCTTCCGTTGGAAACGAACCCCCGAAACTGACGTCAATGTTAAATCGCAGATCTTTGAGAAGCTCAAGGCGCGTGCCATCGCGGTCATCTGATTTTAAAAAATCACCTCTGTATATCAAATACGGTAAAGCGAGAGTACGATAGCGGTACTCGTTTGAGGCCGGATAATCGGCCAACGCGCCGTGAACAGCAAAGAAGCCCGTTTCAAAAAGAGGTTGATCTGCCGAAGATAGATGGTTAATAGCTTCGGCCGGCGTATTAAGACTTAGTAAGAGAAGAGAAATGAAGGCTAGATACGTGGCGGCCATTTATAATAGACCCAGAGAGTAACGAGATAGCCGGCCAAAATGCCGCCGATGTAATCGCTGAAAAAATGCTGGTAGATAGCCACACGGGTGAAAGCCAGCACTAATCCTAATATTAAGAAAAACCAACGCGCTTTGGGCCAGATCAGCGCCAGAGCAGTAGCCACTGTCATCAGTACCTGAGTATGGCCGGACGGAAATGAGTGCCAATGAGGATCGGTTGTAAAATGATTGAAAAGTAATTCGGGGTTTTCGGTCACATGTGGTCGTCTGCGGCCCACGACGGGCTTGATCATCTGGACAAGAATCCCTGCGGCCAAAAGAGCTCTCAATAAAAATAAAGACCATTGTTCAATTAAAAGACGAATGCGAGGGTTTCTGTTTAAGTACCCGACATACTTCGAAAAAAAACGGCTTACGATCAGCAGCACTAAGCAGATGATAATGTAGTGAGAGCTGTAGCCGATATTGGTGATTTCTCGACTGTAATAGTAGATCGTCTCTTGTTCGGGTTGTTGAAAGAAAGCGTCGATTCTTTGGTCTAGCTGGTAATAGCCCAAGACGGTAATGAGTGATCCAAAAAAGAGAATGATCAAGCTGTGCCGAAACAACGGGGCTTTTTCTTTGTACGCGATTGCAGCCATAAAACAACATTAACATAGGTCAAGTTTTTGTCTATTTGTATTATATAGACTGACCCTTCGGGACCCACTCGTTACAATTTAAAGAGTGAATATATTAGTGCTGGTTTTAACGTTTTGGTTGGCGGCAAGCCACGCGATCGCGGCTGGCGATTACTTAAGTTATTTATCGAATAACCCCCCGTGGAATAATTATCTTCCGCCTAATTACGATATCGTGAAAAAAAAAGGTGATGCGGCTTTTTACTGGTCGAGTGAGGCCGATCCCGAATCAATTGACGATCATCGGTTGGTCATGCGTGAACCCTATATCATTATCAAACCGAGCTCGACGGTCGAAGTTGAGCGCAAAACGAACTCAGGGCTGGTTATCTACAAAAGTAAGTACACGGTTGATAACATGTCACGCCGATTGACGCCGATCAAAAAAGAAGAGATCGATTCACGCCGAAATCTTATTTTTGTGGGTGGATCATTTACCTTTGGAACGGGGCTTGCTGATGATGAGACTTTTCCATATTACTTTTCACAGTACCGCCCCAATTTTAATGTCTTCAATATGGGAATCTACGGCGCCGGCGCAAATGATATTTTAGATGATATGAGGTCATTCGCAAGATTTAATGATATTCCTAAATCCGGGGGAATTGTTTTTTACACCGCGCTTTTTGATCATATTGAGAAATCGGTTTGTCAGTTGGGTTGCTACACAGCCCCGGGTCGAAAATCAGTTCTCAAAAAAAGTAATTATCAATACGACCCAGTCAGCCAAGGCCTGGTTAATCGTGGTAGCTTCGAAGCCAGCCAACCGATCACCACGATTATTTTTGATCTACTAAGTAAAATCGGTCTTATCGACACCATCAGCATTCCATTTAAGCTGACGGACGACCGAATAGAACTGTATGTCATGATGATTTCAGAAATGAAAAAGACTGCACAAGATCGTCTGAAAGCGGATTTTTATTTTACGATGTATCCGGGCTATTATGAAAACTGGGACCGTATTAAACCTTTTTTGAAAAAATACGGCATCAAGTATTTAGATCTTTCTAAAATGGATTTTAAGGCGGCTACGAATAATCGTCACAGTCTTGTTTACGACGGCGATCCAACGCCGCTTTCGAATTATCTGTTTGCGAGTCTCATTCATCATCAGCTCCCAAAATAAAAAAATGTCTGCGTTCCGGCAGGCTTTTTTCATAATAGGTTTAGCCGAAATAAGCTTTACTGTGTCGGATTGTCTTCGTCGCCGTTTACGCCGAAGAAATAGTTCGGACTCGAGCGGATCATAGTTTGGTAAGCGGTGCGGATTCCGTCTTGCGCGTAGCGAGTGATGGCCAAAGTCAAAGTTGCGTCTTCCTGATTCATGAAAGTCGATTCTTTGCCGTAGCTCATGATATCAAGATTTAAAGTTCCATTGATATCTTGCGCGGTTTTTTTGCGCATAAAGAACATATCCGTGTAGT
>JANPAD010000182.1:0-1791 GCA_031429735.1 Bdellovibrio sp.
CTTTGTTGCAAATCTGATGTTCATTTTAAGTCCACCAGATCGCATAAAATGGCTGCCAACGATAATAGTTTAGACAGGTAGCAATTTAAGGCGCGATTATTCGCCTTTGATACGGTCAGGGTTGCAGTTCAAATCTGCAAATTCAGCTAAAGCATCGACAACGCCTTTAGCATTGTTTTCGCCGATGTTTCCGCCTGAAGTGTAGGAGCGGTAAAGTTTAACGTATTGGTCGACCACTTTGCCTTCGATAATGCCGGTTAAAGAAAAGCTTGGACCGTCAGTCGGAGCCGGTGTTTCTTTAAGTTTACCTTTTGCAGCTTGAGCGATCATTTTTTTGATCGTGGCCAAGTAGGGAACTTTTGCCGTTAATAGCAAACCGCTTTTATAGCCGACAGTTTCGACAGCGTTGGCACCTTTGCGTGCCGAAATCATTGTGCCGTTCGTAGAAATCGTGCACTCAACACTAAAAGCCATATCCGGCGGTACGAACCCTGAACCGCGTTGAAGCTTAATAAGGTCTTCAGCTTGGGCTATGCCCGCTAAAGTTACGATTGTGGCCGCGAGTAAAATATTTTTCATAAAATCTCCTTCAAGATTGTTTTTAATAAAATTCTCAATTCGATGTTGGGCTTTAATGCGAGATTCGGGCCGTGCTTTAACCGCATACGGCCGAGTTGAGCCGGCGGATAAGGTAAAATTTGACCGGTCGGCTCAAACAGTCCTCAGGACGGAACTGTCAATCAACTAGACGGTGCTTGCGGTGAAATTTTGACTAGTAAACTTTAGAAAGATCGCAGCTGTACTTGCCGGGCGCGTAACCCAACAAGCGTTCGCGTCGCAAATCTTGAAATTCTTTTTTAGATGATGCGGCCGATGCGTAAGGAAAAATGGCAATGCCCCCGCGCGGAGTAAATTCGCCGATCACTTCAATGTAGTGAGGCTTCATGAGTTTCACTAAATCATTACAAATGGTCTGAATACAGTCTTCGTGAAAGTCACCATGGTTACGAAAGCTGTAGAGATAGAGCTTCATGGATTTGCTCTCGACCATTTTCTGATCGGCGATGTAGTTAACAAAGATTTTAGCGAAATCAGGTTGGCCAGTTTTAGGGCATAATGAAGTAAACTCGGTGCAAACGAATGTGGTCCATGCAATCTGTCCGGGGTTCTTATTCTGAAAGGCTTCAAGCACGGACGGATTGTAGGTTTGAGAGTAAGAAGTTTGCTTTTCTCCGAGAGAAAAGTCTTTTAATTCGGCTTTGGTGCGACCTGCTTTTTTCATGGTGGTCAACCTACGACAGTGGGGTTGTTTTTGTCTATCAGATTCACATCCGAGGCGCTTTCGCCTGAATCTGCTCAATTTCTAAAATATCTAATGATTTCAGTTATTTAGTAAAATTTTCTTGTGTTTGAAAGCTTTTCTGTGCTACGAATAAGTTTCAACGAAATTGGGGAAGTGTTTACAACTATGGTTTATCAGTGGCTTTACTCTTTGGCCGATCAATATTCGGTCATGAACGTGTTCAGATATATTACGGTTCGCACCTTTATCTCATTCTTTACAGGTTTTTTTCTGTGTTTGATTTGGGGTCCTTATTTCATCAACCGATTAAAAGAAAAACATTTCGGTCAATCTATCCGCGAAGACGGTCCGCAGACACACAAGAAAAAAGCCGGCACTCCGACAATGGGCGGATGGCTCATTTTATTGAGCACAATATTGCCGATTGCCTTATGGATTGATATTCAAAATCATTTGGTCATGGGCACTTTATTTATTACTTGGGGTTT
>JANPAD010000183.1:0-3124 GCA_031429735.1 Bdellovibrio sp.
ATTTTCAAAAAAGTTGAGCCAAGCCGGAGTAAAGAAAAGCCCGTCGTCCGGAAAAAACTGACCATTCATAAGCGGATAAGTGTTATAGCCGACGCCGGCTTTCAATCCGCTGGTCAAACAGCCGTAAAAAATCTGCAAGGCCAGCAACACACCGAAGGCCGAAAACAATCCTTTTTGTTTCACGTCCATATCCAGTTGAAACCGAGTTGATGATTTTAAATACTGCGAAACACCAACTAACAAAACGCTGACGGCCGTGGAAAAATGCAAGGCCAACATAAAAGGGCTTACATGAGGGCGTGTATTAAGACCGGTTTTGACCATCAGCCAACCGATCAGACCTTGAATGCCGACTAAAACTGCAAGGCCTAAAACTAATCGGCCCGAGACGGCTTTTTTGCGCCATAAAATAAAACCCGGTATCACGATAAATAGAAAAATCACACGGCCTAAAACACGGTGCAAGTATTCCCAAATAAAAATTTGCTTATAGTCTGAAAGCTCAAAGTGCGAATTAACATGGGTGTATTCGGGAGTTTGTTTATAAAGATAAAACTGCTCTTGCCAGTGTTCTTCTGTTAGGGGCGGAATAATTCCGCTTATTGGTGTCCATTCAACTATCGACAGACCAGATTTAGTCAGCCGCGTAATACCGCCTACGGAAATCATCACTAAAACCAATAAACAAAAACCAAGTAACCAGTACTGTTTGAATTTGTGAGATCGATTGTTCATCGGGGCCCCATTTGTCTATGAGGCGCAAGATACCACTAATTTTAGACCAGTCAAATAGAAGCCATATCTGTTCAGGTTAGCGGCATCGGTTTGTCGTAAAGTTACAATTATTTGAGGAGCATTCGCTATGCTCAAGATAACAAGGCTGGCCGTAACCTGCAGGGTACTTTGCAGAACCGATACACTTGTTTTTATAACAACTCCGCGAACAACAGTTGTCCGGTTGGGTGCAAGTTTCAGTAATGAATTCACAAATTCCTTTTGAGAGCGACCCGTAGCAAATTTTATAGGGCAATACGGGGTGCGGGTCACAAAGGCCCGTTTCGCAATCAGAAGGTTGGCTGCATATCTTCCCGATGGGCACAAAATGGTTTCCGCCGGCTTGGCAAGTGCCGTTCGTACAACGCGAGCTGCAGCAATCGGAATGTTCTTCGCAGCTGTTGCCGACGGCGCCGCAAGACTGTCCACAATATTGGTCATACAAGACCGGATTTGTGTATTCACGGGGTAAAGAGCACAGCTTTGAAATATTTGTGGATTTCTGCGCGAACTCATGAATATTGTTTGCAATTTCTGAGACGTTTGGTCCATCTGAATTCGAATCTTCAGACTGCGGGTTTCTTGCACCTATTGTAGAGGCAGATTTAAAAAACTCACAAGAACTAAACGAAATGCACAATAAAATTAAAGCACATAATTTTTTTAATTTAGTTTCCACAGATTTGCCCTGATCCCACAATATTTTGACGCAACTGATTTAGTTTTTGATTAAGCCGTCTATTCTGAGCGCACTGGTAGCGGGCAAACTTATCGGCGACTGGGGTGGCGCCGTTGCCATATTGAGCGTCATTTTGATCGAATGGTTCAAAAAGCGCGGGCCGATTTGGAGCTGCGGGACACTGAAACATCTGGCATGCGCTTTGATATTTTGGATTGGGACGGGCCTGTGAAAATAAGTGAATTTTCTGAGGACCATTGAAGTAGGACATTCCCTGTGTCGTCATGCACATCGTGAAAAGTTCGTTGAGCAGCGCCATTTTTTCAGCAGGGTTGCGAGTATTAGGGCTTGCACGAACCCAATTATTTTTTAAGGTCTCGATACGGTCTGCAAATCTATTTCTAGAAACACGAACCATTGCAGTTAGAGCGTCACTCAGATGGTCTTTCGATTGCTCTGCTCGTGCAAGATCGTTTTGAATATTGATTGATTCGGCGCTCGTGCTGTTGATAACTCGCCTTACTGCTGAATTCGCTAAATTGTTCGCGAAAGTTTGATCTGCGCCTGACTGCATACTTAAATGACGCTGCAAAATATCTGAAAGATCGACCCCGTTGTTACCTTGGTTTGCAAACTTTTGGACAAATTCTTGAATCGATGCATCTGATGGCGTGCTGCCAGGCGCATTGAGAGATCTATATTCAGCCAAAAGCAATGCCAATTTTCTGCCTTGCGACCGGTTAGTAACCGAAGCAGTTGGTGCGGACATGCTGGTGGCAACACCATCTAAGAGTTCAAGGTGAGGGTTAATTTTGGTGCTGATCTCATCAAACATCCGGTTGTAGTCTCGAGATCGAGTCACAACCGCTGGGTCGCTCGAATTTGTTGCGGCTGGGTCTTCAAAACGTGAATTAAGTTGACGTGAAAAATCTGAAATTTCAACTAGATGTGAAATATTGGTTTCGCACGTATTCGAAGCTGCAATTACAGGTGCGGCTCCGTTTTCAATAGTTTCACAGCCTAAAGCCGTTCTCTGTAAATCATAAAAAAGACATTGAACGCCAGGACGCTCATTGTTGTCATTCAGTGTTCTTAAGAAATTTTCAGGGTTGTTCGAATTAAAAATTCGACTCGCTATCGACGAAAGCAAACGTCCGACAATCGAAATACCTAGCGAGGGTAAGCCGATCCCTGCGGCTAAACTGGCTGTTGCAGTCGCTTGTTGAAGACCAGCTTGCAAAATTGATTCACGGCCAATTGAAGAACAGCTATCTGCATTTGAAACGAGAGCGTCAATACTTGCGGTCATCGCTTCAAGATTCTGCCTCGTATCGGCGTTGAGGTTTTGTAACCCTTGATTACGACATCTTCGATCCCAAGAACCGATTTGCGAGGTGTAAGACTCTTGAATGCACCCTAAAACATCGGGCCGGTCACTGCACAGATTCGAAAATTGATTGCTCGATGTCGACGGTAAAGTTCCATTGCTTTCGGCGACGGCTAGGTTGTACTGCTGACGTAACGTTGCCTCATAATTGGCGCAGGCGACGTCGCCCGGATTGACCGGAAAGGCTCCTTGTCCGGCGTTGGCCGTCAAGCGTTCAAAGGCTGTATTTGTGGCGTCGAGGTTTGCAGAAACAGCGCCGCAATGTTCTTGGTCTTGACGGGCGC